>JBKJYB010000407.1:0-7016 GCA_046716045.1 Nitrosospira sp. | reverse complement strand
CCTAAATCCGGTAGTTGGACAGGGTGGAGTGTGCGGTTTTTGGGGTGTAGGGCAAGGCGCAACAACGCGAAATGGTTATTCCATTTCAAGGCGTTGCAACGCTGTCCTGCGCCATAAAAATCGTGCGCTCCGCCCTGTAGCAGACTCACCCATAAGGTGAGCCTCAAATGGCACAGAAAATCTTTATGAATCATATAACTAAACTCATAAATGAGCGGTCAACTACCGGATTTAGGTTCAATCCCCGGCCCGGATTTCTCGACCAGAAATTACCAAAGAAGTCTGGTCAGAGGACATGTTGTCTCAAATTATTGGCAACCAAACTAACGGCGGATTATAACCATCTGAAACCCGGGTTGACGCGGGATATCAGAGCAGATTGAGGCGATGAGCAGGCGTGCCTGTCGGGATTCGATTGTGATAATGGAAACAAGTTCCTCAATCGTCACTGGCTGCGCTGCATGCAATAGTCGATGAAAAGTCGAATAAGCTGTAGTGTTCCCTTTCGTTGTATGAACTTTATCGTACCGACAGTACAATAATCAACACCCTTTACTCCACACGATTACCGTTCCAATTTGACTCAGTGTGCGTCGATCTTCAAAGTTGCGGTGGACAGAAGAACGCAGGACAAGCAACAACACGCAGCGGAGGAAAACAATGGATCATTTCAGCGACTCGGGGCGCATGGGGCGCATTATTCCGGCTACGGCAAAATTAGCTCTGCTGTTTGGCACGCTGCTCCTGACCGGCTGCGTTACGGTGGAAAACCGTCCCATTGCACCGATAGCCGATACTTTGACTACCTGCCGCGCACTGTATCAGGAAGTCGACGCGGCCATTGACCGTGAGGAGGTACGCGACCACGGCTCGTCACCGGTTCCAGGTTTTCCCTATCTGCGCACGACCCGCCTGCTCGCCTCGTTGCGTGACGAGCTAACCGAACCGGGACATTGGCCGGCATGGATCGGTCATATGGCCGATCTTGACGCCCAGGCGCGTACGCTGGAATTGCGCAATCTATCTGCACCCATAGCGGGCTATCCCAAAGGTACTCTGCTCCACGCACTCAGCGGTTGTCGCGAACAACTGCTGGCCGCCGATCTCACGCAACCGGCGCGCCGCGACCGGTTCCGCAATGCTGTTCACGTTCAGGATGATTATGTAGCCTGGTGGCAGGTGCTCGGTCTCTATCCGCTCACTGCGCCGATTATGTCGGCCGGCATCTCAGCCTGGCACAATGAAACACGCAATACTTTTTCTACAAAACTGGCGTCTCTGCCGGTGGCCGGCAGGTTGGTGCGTTGGGTGCCCTCATCCACCACATCGGCCGCCACGTCATCCCATGTCCCGCTCAACGCCCGGCAAACAGCCGAAATTCTGCGCCGCTCGCTTGATCCGCTCGGCATCCCGCTGCCAGCGGGCACTGATCTTGACCAGCTTTTCGACACATATGCGCCGCTATGGGAAGTGGATGTGGTCGATGAGAATGATCATATCGGTATGCTGCAATGGAAAAACGGACCGGTGGTAGACGTCACCCGTCCAACGCTGTATCGCAAGGTTTCGCACACACGTCTCGGTGATCAGGTGTTGCTACAGCTTAATTACATCGTCTGGTTCCCGGCGCGTCCCGGCAACGATATCTACGCGGGGCAGCTCGATGGTATCAATTGGCGGGTAACCTTGGGTCCGGATGGGGAGCCATGGCTTTACGACGCCATCCATAACTGCGGCTGTTACCATGAATTCTTTCCGAGCCGTCGGCTACGCCTGCGTGGAAATCTTCCCACCTTTTACTTTGAACCTCCGATGCTGCCGCAACCAGCACCACCAGCGCGCGAACGGCAACCGCTGGTGCTGCGCATCGCCAACCATACCCATTTCATCCAAAGGCTCTATCACGATGAATTGCCACCCGGATTATTGCCAGCGGCGCAACCGCTGGCGTGGGAAGAATATGATGTGCTGCGTTCTCTGCCTACTGATGAAGGTTATCGTAGCCTGTTCGGCGCATATGGCCTGATCGCCGGAACAGAGCGTACCGAGCGTTTCCTTCTGTGGCCAATGGGCATCCGGTCGCCAGGTGCGATGCGCCAGTGGGGACGTCACCCCACCGCTTTCGTCGGACGCCGGCACTTCGATGATGCCTTTCTCATCGAGTCGCTGTTCGAGAGAACACCGTAAGCATGGACAAGCGCATGGACAAATTGCTGTGTTGGGCTATGATCTGTTTCCCGGTGCTGTCATGGGCGGCCGATGATCGTGTTGACATCGCCCGTTTCTCAAGGGGCGATCTGAGTGGCTGGCAATCGAAAGCGTTTGCTGGCGAGACCCGCTATTCCCTCCAGAACAAGGACGGGCGAACCGCCCTGCGCGCTGACAGCAATGCCGCCGCTTCAGGATTGTATCGCGAGGTAAATATCGACCTCGGCAAAACGCCTATCCTCAACTGGACGTGGCAAGCAGGTAACATACTGTCAGGGGCCGATGAGCGCACCCGCGCTGGCGATGATTACTCCGCACGCGTCTACGTGGTGTTCTCCGGCGGACTGATGTTCTGGCGTACGCGCGCCATTAACTACGTATGGTCGAACAGGCAACCAGTCGACAGCAGTTGGCATAATGCTTTTACCGGTAATGCGCGTATGATCGCGGTGGAATCCGGCCCTGCCCGGCTCAACCAATGGGTTAGCGAGAAACGCGACGTCCGCGCCGATTACAAGCGTCTATTTGGCGAAGCGCCTGACCGCGTTGACGCCGTGGCGATCATGACTGACACCGACAACACGCGTACAACGGCAACGGCCTGGTATGGCGATATCTGGTTCACCACAAAATGACAGATAATACTATCGATATCACAGAACTTACTCACTTACTTACTCCTGTTTCGTCCCCTGTTGCATGCGGCTATTAGGGGTTTTTAGATAATCTTTGTCCGGCCCCGGATGGAGAATTACAGTGCGCGAGGAAGTATATTGGAAGAAATAGAGCTTCGGCACGAGCGCATCACTGGAGACGGCGTAGATCTGCATGTCGTTACGGCCGGTGGGGGACCACCCGTCATTCTGCTCCATGGTTTTCCGGAAAATTGGCGTTCCTGGCATCGGCAGATTCCCGCGCTGGTAGCTGCTGGCTTCTCCGTATTGGTACCAGACATGCGCGGATACAACCTCTCGGGTAGGCCCCTTGAGCAAAATGCTTACCAGTTGGACCATCTTGTTGGGGATGTCGCCGCACTGGTCCACGCAACCGGCCACCCCCGTGCACATATCGTAGGACATGACTGGGGGGGTATCATCGCTTGGACATTTGCGGATAAGCACCCCGAGCTAGTGGACCGGCTCGTCATCCTCAACGCTCCACACCTCAAAATTTATGTCCAGGAAGTGCGGCACCCCCGTCAAATGTTCAAGAGCTGGTATATGCTCTTCTTTCTTTTGCCACGCTTGCCCGAGCTTGCGCTCTCAGCGAACAACTTCAAGGCGGTACGCGACATGTTCAAGCTGCGTCCGGCCCAGAAAGGAGCCTTTAGCGACAAGGAAATCGAGGCGTATATCGAAGCGCTATCACAGCCAGGCGCGCTCACTGCGGCACTCAATTACTACCGCGCAAATCTGACGATAGCCAATATGCGCAAAATCGCGCTTTCGACACCCATCAATGCGGAAACGCTTGTGATCTGGGGAGAGCTTGATCCGGCGCTTGGAATCCAGCTACTTGAAGGACTCGAGCGGGTGGCGCCCCGCTTACGTGTTCACAGAATTCGGGATTCGAGCCATTGGATCCAGAACGAAGCGCCTGACGAAGTCAACAAGATAATGATAGATTTTCTAAGCGATTGAAATAACCATACTGATACCATGTTATTTATTATCCGATGCCGGAATCATCATCTGCTATAACTGTCTTATGAAGTATATATTCGTTAGTATTCTGGTTCCAGGTCATGCTCATTGGAATTGCGGATAAACCCGATACTAACCGGAGCAGATATCCTCGGCATTTTCATAAGGGAAAAAAGACATGAGACAGTACTCGTTATTAGTCTGTTTGTTGCTGAGCGCTTGTGCCGGGCTGCCGTCAGCAGTCAAAGATGTCCCCGTAAAGGATATCTCTTATAGCCAGGCCAGCCAGAACCTGAGCAGTTATAAAGATACATCTGTCCGGTGGGGCGGAGTCATTATCGATGTGGAAAATGAGCAAAATTTCACTCTCTTACAAATATTGTCATATCCTCTCAATTACTATGGCCGCCCACAATTGAGTAAGCCCACCGAGGGACGCTTTGTCATTAAAAGCACCGAGTTTCTTGATCCCGCAGTTTATGCGAAAGACAAGGAAGTAACCGTTGCGGGAACGCTGCAAGGTGATATCGAACGTACTATAGGCAAGAAAACCGTCCGGTTGCCGTTACTAGCGTCCAAAGCCATCTATTTATGGCCTATCTACCAGAATTATCCCTACTATGGCTACGGTTACCCGGGTTTTGGAGGCTATGGGGGCTACGGGGGCTTTGGGGGATATCCATATTCTGGATATGGGTATTATGGCAGTCCCTTCTGGGGAGGATACTATAGGCCGTATTGGTAGGAGATGATCCTACCTGCGGGTCCTTTTTCCACACGGTCATTTCATATACCCGGCGCTGCTTATACTTTGAAAATTAAAGTTGAAGCGGTGAGCGCTTGCGCTCAACCTCCAGAATGTTGATTTTGGCCCATCTGTACCATTCGCGGCCCGGGAAACATTCACTGTAGAGAGTCATGCGCAAACTCGCGCTTTTTATTACTACCCTGCTGTTGGCTCTTCCCCTGGCACTACTGACCCTATTGTTTCTGGCCATTGAAGACCACCCTCGCGTCGATCGCCAAGTCATCCTTACCCCAGAACATGTGGAGCGCGCGAAACAGATCGTCGATGCGCATCGTTATTGGGTCCGCCCCGGAATGCTTGCCTCGGCCAAGGTGATGCCCGCGGACGCTGATCTAGCCGCAAACTATCTAGCCAACCGTTTTGGGAAAGGCAGCGCGCAGGTAGCGCTTGCCGACCGCAATGCCGTTCTCCGTCTGAGCTTTCCCTTGAACGGATCTCCACTCAACGGCTATCTGAACCTTGAAGCCACCCTGGTCGAAACAACAGACCTCCCGCGGCTTCAGTCAGTACATATCGGCAAACTCTCACTGCCTGACACGCTTACGGACATGCTTGTACCTCAGCTTGTGCGCTGGTTAAGGTACAGCCCGGAATATCGTGCCGGACTCGACGCACTCCGGCTGGTTAAAATGTCACCCGACGAATTGAGCATCTTCTATCGTTGGGAAGGGGGTCTCTCTGACGAAGTCCGAGCGTCAGTCGTCGACAAAGACGAGCGGGAGCGGCTGCTCCGTTATCAATCCCTGCTGGCCGCAAATAGTAGACAACATGGCGCAGCGGTGTCGCTTGCGGAGGTTCTACCGCCGCTGGTGCGTCTTGCAAGCAAACGCTCGGTAAATAGGAGCATCCTGGCGGAAAACCGCGCGTTAATCTTAGTTACGACATTTTACGTGCTTGGCATTTCTTTGGAACGGATCCTTCCGGAAGCGGCAGGCTGGCCTCGTCCGGCGCGTCAGACGGTTACAATCGATGGACGTGACGATTTTGCAAAGCATTTCATGGTATCCGCCTCTATTGCCGCCTATGCCGATACCGCGTTATCCGATGCGATTGGTTTGTACAAGGAAGTCGAGGACTCCCGCTCCGGGAGCGGTTTCTCATTCAACGACATCGCCGCTGACCGGGCGGGCACAAAATTTGGTGAAAAGGCCGTGGCAAGCGAATCCTCGGCACAACAACTTCAACGTCGCGTTGCGTCAGGACTGAAAGACTCGGATTTGATGCCAGCCTGGTCAGATTTGCCAGAATTCATGTCCGAGGCCGAGTTCAAGCGACGCTTCGGCGGGATTGATGCGCCAGCCTACCGCGGAATGATGCAGAAGATCGAGCAAAGGGTCGCGGCTCTGCGTGTGTTGCACTGAACGCCTATTGCTTGCGATGATGATGTCTACCACAACGCTTCATCCCCAATTTCCAGCCAAAATTCCGACGGCCTGGAAACTCATAATCGAGGTGGCAGTGTATGCTTTTCCGGGTCGCGCTATACTCGTTCTACAGTCTGTTGAGAAAGGTTGAAATCGTAGGCCAGCTCCACGCATCGATCTCGCGCTCCCCTACGGGATCAGGCAATTTGGAAGGTAGCTTCTCGACGTCACCATGAAGTAACAGCACTGGCATTCTACTCTCGTAAGCACAACGTATTTCCCACAACTGACCATCCGCCCTGACAACGTTTTTCGTAATAAGGGCGATCACGCCGTCACAGCCGGTAACTTTGTCCCGGCACTCTTCTTTCCAGGCGGGTTCCCACGACTGCTTGACAGGCATATCCACAAACGAAAAAGCTGTTTGTTCCTTGTTCAGCTGTTCGAGAAGCTGATCGCGCAGTTTGATATCTCTGAGTGCGAAGCTGATAAATACTTTATTCGTTTTTGCAGCCATTCATTCCTCCCTCGAAATCAATTTGTTAGCAACATCCAAACCTCAAAAATACTTCATCATCAACCGCTCATCAACCTATTACGTCAGGCACCGGAACCCCGGCGGGCCGTCACCTGGATTTCGATACGCATTCGAGGATCGGATAAACCTGCCGAGATCATCATTGCCGCAGGTCTAACCTCTCCGAGATACTTGCGCATGGTCGGCCAGCACTTGGGAAAGTCCGCCGCATCAGGCAGTACATAGGTCACCCTGACAATATCTCGCAGGTGGGATCCCGCTTCGTTCAGAGCTGCCTGAATATTTTTAAAACATTGCTCGGTTTGCTCCACCAGATCATCTTGAATTATCATTTTGCTATAGTCAAACCCGGTCGTACCGGAGACGAAAATCCAATCGCCATCTACCACAGCTCTTGAATAGCCAATCTCCTGTTCAAACGTGGAACCTGAAGTTATTAACTGGTGTGGCATAAA
>JBKJYB010000406.1:0-3767 GCA_046716045.1 Nitrosospira sp. | reverse complement strand
GGATATTACCGTTGACGCAACCAACTCCATGAGAATATTCAATTCATACGATTCAGATCTCATCACAACAGCGGCAGGAGTAAGATCGATGCCTAACGTCGACTATGTTCATAGCGAACTGGCTGCCTGGGAACTGGTTCCCGGCGAATGGAATTACATCGCTATGCAAGCCATATGGGCATCCGGCGATACAGGGCTTTTGAATATCTGGCGTAATGGTCATTTGGTGTTTTCAGAGAATAATCATCCGAACACCTTTAATGATGAGCTCGGCGTTTACGCAAAGATCGGAGTATATACGCCCGGCCGCGAAAATGACTGGAGCACACTCTCTGCGTATCACGCCGGATTGGTTCTAGGCGATGCGAGGGAAAATTTCTCCACTATCCAGGCCGCCATAGTCCCAGAACCGAATCTTTACATAATGATTCTCTCAGGAATTTGCATATTGGTGTTTCATGCGCGGCGACGCATTCGGACAGATCACGGTACCTGCTAATTGCATATGAGCCAATTTCGATTCTATAAGTTTAGAGCTGAATAACGATGAAATCTTTATTTCTCGTAGCGGGTGCCCGGCCTAATTTCATGAAAATTGCCCCGATTGTTCGTGCCTTGCAAGCGCACGGAGGCTTGGCATTCAAAATCGTCCATACCGGTCAGCACTATGACCGGGACATGAACGATGTATTTTTCGAGGAGTTGGGCATTCCGCAACCGGATGTCTTCATGGCGGCCGGTGGCGGCAGCCACTCGCAGCAGACAAGTAAGATCATGGTCGCGTTTGAGGAACTGTGCCAGACTGAGCGGCCTGATGCTGTTCTGGTGGTGGGGGATGTAAATTCGACGCTTGCGTGCTCGATTGTTGCCAAGAAGCTCAATATTCCGGTGGGTCATGTTGAAGCGGGTTTGCGCAGCGGCGACATGACCATGCCGGAAGAAATTAACCGCTTGGTCACGGATAGTATTTCAGACTGGTTTTTTGTAACGGAACCAAGCGGTATTGCGCACTTGAAGAAAGAAGGGAGATTGGATTCGGCGATTCATTACGTCGGACACGTAATGGTCGATAATTTACTGTACCAGGTGGAAAAACTGGCCAGCTCTGATGTCTCGGAGTTTGAAACAAGCAGCTTCAAGACGGCGTGCCGGGTCAATGGCGGACGGTATGGAGTGATAACGCTACATCGGCCAAGCAATGTCGATAGCGCTGAGGCGATGGCACGTATCGGAGGAGCGCTGAAGGAAATTGCCAACGAGCTGCCATTGATCTTTCCAGTACATCCGCGCACGCGAGGAAATCTGGAAAAATTTGGGATCAGTCTCGGGCAGAATATCACATTAATGGGGCCGCAAGCCTATATGGCTTTCCTCCATTTATGGAAAGACGCCGCTGTGGTATTGACCGACAGCGGCGGTCTGCAGGAAGAAACCACCGCGCTTGGTGTGCCGTGCATCACCATCCGCGAGAACACCGAGCGCCCGGTGACAGTGGAAGAGGGTTCCAACGTATTGGCCGGGACGGATCCGGCACGCATCGTTGCAGAGGCACGTAAGGTGCTGCGGGGGGAGGGCAAGCAGGGCCGCCGTCCGCATTTGTGGGATGGTAAAGCGGCAGAGCGGATTGTTGAGGTGCTGGCGAAGGAATTGTCATGAGTCAGCGTATCGAAATGATGGGTTGCCAAATCGATAATCTTTCGATGGAAGAGACGCTGCATACCATCGAGAAATTTATCCAAAGCGGCCAGCCCCACCAGCACGTGGTGGTCAACGTCGACAAATTGGTTAAGGCCAGCCGTGACGTTGAGTTGCGCCGTATTATCAACGCGTGCCCGCTGATCAACGTGGACGGAATGCCGGTGGTATGGGCCTCGCGCCTGCTTGGCAAGCCGCTCAAAGAACGTGTAGCTGGAGTGGACTTGTTTGAATCGCTCATGAAGCGTTCGGCCGAGAAGGGTTGGCGCGTGTACTTGCTTGGCGCCCGGGAGGAAGTAGTTTCAGGAGTGAAGCAGGTTTATATGCGGAAATACCCTGGCTTGACCGTGGCTGGCTACCGCAATGGCTACTGGAAACCGGAGGAGGAGGCCGAAGTGGTTGAGCAGATCAAGGCTGCACAGGCTGATCTATTGTTTGTTGCGATTAGTTCTCCAATGAAAGAGCATTTTCTCGGGCGCTATCAGGCAGAGCTGAAAATCCCTTTTGCCATGGGTGTCGGCGGAACTTTCGATGTGGTCGTTGGCAAGGTCAAACGTGCGCCGGTCTGGATGCAAGATGCCGGACTTGAGTGGTTCTACCGGTTTTTGCAAGAACCTCGCCGCATGTTCAAGCGCTATTTTATTGACGATATGTTTTTTTTCTGGCTGCTGCTGAAAGAATACGTGCGTCGATAGCGTATTTCCACCAGCCGGCCACGGGTAGAAACAAGCGTTTTGAACGGCTGTGATTTTTAATTGGGATTTCCATGATATTTGTCACCGGCGGAGCGGGTTATATCGGTTCGCATACCTGCGTGGAATTACTTGACGCAGGCTTTGATATCACGGTTTTTGACAATTTTTGCAATAGTCATCCCGAGGCGTTAGCGCGGGTGGAACGTATCAGCGGTAAAAAACTGCGTCTGGTGCAAGGCGATAGCCGGGATCGTGCCGCACTGGTGGCAGCTTTGCGCGAGAGTGGGGCGAATGCGGTAATTCACTTCGCTGGCCTCAAGGCGGTGGGGGAATCGGTTAAACAACCGCTGGCATACTATGATAACAATGTTGTTGGCACTCTTCGCTTGCTGGAGGCGATGAACGAGTGTGGTGTGCGAACCCTGGTATTCAGTTCATCCGCTACGGTTTATGGCGACCCGCAGTGGCTGCCGCTAACTGAAGGCCACCCGCTCTCAGCCACCAACCCGTATGGGCGCACCAAGCTGATGGTTGAGGAAATTTTGCGCGACCTGCACCGCAGTGATCCTTCCTGGCGCTGCGGTATCCTGCGTTACTTCAATCCGGTGGGTGCTCATGCCAGCGGCTTGATAGGGGAAGACCCGCGTGGTATTCCCGATAATTTGATGCCTTTCGTGGCCCAGGTGGCGGTAGGACGAAGAGAGTTTCTCAACGTATGGGGCAATGATTACCCGACGTCGGACGGCACCGGGGTACGGGACTACATCCATGTCGTGGATCTGGCATTGGGTCACATCAAGGCTCTGGAAGCTCTGGAACGGCAAGGGCAGGGCGGGTGTATGACAGTGAATCTCGGCACGGGCACGGGCTACAGCGTGCTGGATATGGTGCGCGCTTTTGAACAAGCGAGTGGGCAGCCGGTACCCTACAGGATCGGTCCCCGGCGTCCTGGCGATATCGCCTCCTGTTATGCCGATCCGAAGCTTGCGTCAGATTTACTAAGTTGGCGGGCGTAGCGTGGATTGGACGCAATGTGTGCGGATGCCTGGCGTTGGCAGAGAACCAATCCTGAGGGATATGGGACCTGAGCGTCAAGATACTCCGAATTCTCACCATGAAGGCTCAAGCTCGTCGGAAGGCAATGAATAAATACTTCTGATTCGGCAAATATGAACTTAACAAATAAAATACATTATTCCAGTTGAGGATTCCATGCAACTATTAATCCCTGTTGTGCTCTCCGGGGGTTCTGGCACACGCTTGTGGCCACTCTCGCGTGAAAAATACCCGAAGCAGCTCTTGCCGCTTATTGGGGAAGATTCCCTGTTGCAGGCTACCGTGCGTCGCATGGAGGGATTGACGGACGTACAACTTGGG
>JBKJYB010000405.1:0-7393 GCA_046716045.1 Nitrosospira sp. | reverse complement strand
TGCAAAAAAGAAGCTCGCTCAGGAACAAAATACAGAAACAAAACCGGGGCAGCGCCGTGCCGCTGCGTGTGAAAGGTTACCCTCTTAAACTTGACCCAATATTGTCTTGACTGAGGGGTCCACTTTAAACATCATCGGTAACCCAGGACGCGGCTCAGGGGGCAGATATGCATGGAAGTGGTTTCCTGTGAATGTTACGATGGCAGCTTTAACGTAACATTGTTGAAAGTGATAATAGAAGCGGGGAATTCGCTTCAGACAAATAAAGCCGTTTCCGTGTCGACTAAGCGGGATATGACTTGGCGGGATATGACTAAACAGATATATTCAGTCAATTAAAATACCTAACCCGGATGTTTCATAAATTCACGCGTCCTCGCTGGTCTTTTGTTTCGTATGGAAATTTTGTTCAGTCGGGCGTATGAATAACTACGCCACTCTTTCATAAAATATCCCTACAAAACAAAATCTTGCGCAATCATCACGCGAATTTATGAAACATCCGGGTTAAACCAATCCGCATTAAAGAATAAAGGTGAAGATACATTACGACATCAAAGGTAAGATAGCCCTTGTCACCGGCGCAAATCGTGGAATCGGCAAGGCGATAGTTGATGCCTTTTTGAACAATGGAGCAGCGAAAATCTACGCTGCGGTTCGCAATTTGAACTCCGCTATCCCACTCGTTAAGCACTATGGCGATAGGGTGGTTTTAGTTCAACTGGATCTGACCAAACCGGAGACCATCGTAGCCGCCGCGGAGGCAGCGACAGATGTCCAGGTGGTGGTCAATAATGCAGGTGTCTTTATCGCTTCAACCCCGATGGAGAGCGATGCTATCGATTCGCTTGAGCTGGGAATGAAGATCAATGTATTGGGCCTTATCCGGATGGCGCAAGCCTTTGCCCCAATTCTCAAGGTAAATGGGGGTGGGGCGTTTGTGCAACTCAACTCGATTGCATCATTGAAGTGCTCTAGCAACTTCGCGACGCATTCCGCGTCCAAAGCCGCTGCCTACTCCATCACGCAGGCGCTGCGTGAATTGCTGGATCAGCAGGGTACAGCGGTTCTGAGCGTACATCCTGGCCTTATCGCTACTGATATGAGTGATGTCGCTGGCCTGGGTGGGATTGCCGAGCCTGCCTCGCTTGTTGGCGAGGGTATCGTCACCGCACTGAAAGCGGGGGATTTCCACCTTTTCCCCGATTCAATGGCCAAGCGGGTCGGGAGTGCCTACCAGCGTTTTTCAGAAAGCGTAATCGAAGCTGATATTTCAGAATATCGACCAGAAAAAAATTAAAATTGGAAAACAAATGTAAAAATAGTACGGAATGCCGCTTTAACCTGAATCCACCCCGTAGCGAACTCACCCAGAAGGTGAAGGTCAAGTTTCGAGAGCAATCTTTGTGGATCAAGGCGTTAGATAAACAAATGAGCGGTCAACTGCCGGATTTAGGTTTAATTGAGAAGCAGCCTGAAAGAGTTCCCGGGGATTTTTCCAAGAGACCTTGATCCGATCCATGGCAATGATCTTCCCATGTCTTTACGTTTTTTAGTTTTCGCGATCCAGAGCATTATTTTGAAGGAGTATCACCATGACGCATAACCTGTTCAATACGCGAAAAGCGTTTCCTCTTGCCGCCGGCAAGAAAGCAAAGTTCTATTCTCTCCCTGCCCTGGAAACGTCGGGTGTGGGCAAGATTTCGCGGTTGCCGGTTTCCATTCGCATCGTGCTGGAATCAGTCTTGCGTAATTGCGACGGTAAGAAAATCACCGAAGCCCACGTGAGGCAATTGGCTAACTGGCAACCCAACGCCGTACGGACGGGTGAGATTCCGTTCGTTGTGTCCCGGATCGTATTGCAGGATTTCACCGGGGTGCCGCTCCTTGTGGATCTGGCGGCGATGCGCGGTGTGGCAAAAAAAATGGGCAGGGACCCCAAGCTTGTTGAACCGCTCGTGCCGGTTGATCTGGTGGTTGACCACTCGGTGCAGGTCGATTACTACGGTAATAAACAGGCGCTCAATCTCAACATGGAAATCGAATTCCGTCGCAACAATGAGCGCTACCAGTTCATAAAATGGGGGATGCAGGCATTTGATACATTCAAGGTGGTGCCCCCCGGAATCGGTATTGTGCACCAGGTGAATCTGGAATATCTCGCCCGCGGAGTACACCAGAAAGACGGCGTGGTATATCCTGATACACTGGTTGGCACCGATTCGCATACCACCATGATCAATGGCATCGGCGTGGTCGGCTGGGGTGTTGGCGGGATCGAAGCGGAAGCCGGAATGCTGGGACAACCGGTTTATTTTCTCACGCCGGACGTGGTGGGTGTGAATCTGACGGGTCAGTTGCGTGGCGGTGTTACCGCCACCGATCTGGTGCTCACTGTTACCGAGATGCTGCGCAAAGCCAACGTGGTGGGCAAGTTTGTGGAATTTTTTGGCGAAGGCACCGCGTCGCTGAAAGTACCCGATCGCGCCACGATCGCCAACATGGCGCCTGAATATGGCGCCACCATGGGTTTCTTCCCGGTGGATGATGTCACCATTGAGTATTTCAGGGGCACGGGGCGTAGCGACGAGGAAGTCTACATGCTTCAATCCTACTTCAAGGCTCAGGGGCTGTATGGCATCCCCCGCAAGGGCGACATCGATTACACCCGTGAATTGGAACTTGATCTGGGTACAGTCGCGCCCTCACTGGCCGGACCGAGGCGCCCTCAAGACCGTATTGAGATCGGCAGCATCAAATCCAGATTCATCGAACTCTTTGCCAAACCCATTATGGAAGGCGGTTATGGCAGAGATGCAACGGATCTGAGTCAACACTATCCAGTGCGCGATTGCGATGACCAAGGTATCGACATGGGGGCCATCACTGGTAGCTCAAGCCGACATGCCGTGAGACCGGGGACCGAAAGGAATATTACGGAGATGGTCAACAACCGTCCGATACTGACAACAGAAGAAGCGCCGCTATGTATATCGAATGGCCCGTTTGTTCTTGGCCATGGCGATATTCTGATCGCGGCCATTACGTCGTGTACGAATACCTCGAACCCCAGCGTGCTGATCGCCGCCGGCCTGCTGGCAAAGAAGGCGGTAGAGAAAGGGCTGACAGTGAAGCAGCATATCAAGACATCGCTTGCCCCTGGATCACGCGTGGTGACGGAATATCTCACCGCCACCGGTCTACTGCCCTATCTCGAAAAACTCGGCTTTAATCTGGCGGGCTATGGCTGCACAACTTGTATTGGCAACTCGGGGCCTTTGTCGGAGCCGATCGAGGAAGCTGTGGTGACAAATGATCTGGTGTGTGCCGCGGTACTCTCGGGTAACCGCAATTTCGAGGCACGAATTCATCCGAGCATCCGCGCCAATTTTCTCGCTTCTCCACCGCTGGTGGTGGCATACGCCATAGCAGGCACCATGCTCAAGGATTTGATGACCGAGCCACTGGGTATCGGCGAGGATAATAAACCTGTCTGGCTCGGTGATGTCTGGCCGAGCGAGGACGAAATTCATGGGCTGATGAAATTCGCCGCCAACGCGGAAACGTTTCGCCGACTCTACAGTAATCTCACCAAGGATCATCCGTTATGGAACAATATATCATCGGTTTCGGGGCAAGTGTATGACTGGCCAAAATCCACCTATATTGCCGAGCCGCCGTTCTTCCAGGATTTTTCCATGCAGCCGGAGCAACCCGGCGGAATACGCAATGCGCGCGTGCTGGGCATATTCGGCGATTCCGTAACTACCGATCACATCAGTCCCGCCGGCTCCATTAAGGATACGTCACCCGCGGGCAAATACTTGCTTGCAAGCGGTGTTTTGAAGCAAGATTTCAACAGTTACGGCGCACGGCGCGGCAATCATGATGTGATGATGCGCGGCACTTTTGCCAATGTACGCATCAAGAACCTGATGATCCCCGGCAGCGAAGGGGGCATCACCCTACATCAGCCGGATGGCAGGCAAATGAGCATTTACGATGCCGCCATGAGATATATTGCGGATGGCGTGCCGACGGTGGTATTTGGAGGAGAAGAGTACGGCGCCGGTTCGAGCCGCGATTGGGCCGCGAAGGGAACCCAGTTACTCGGCGTCAAGGTGGTAATCGCCCGCAGCTTTGAGCGCATACACCGCAGCAATCTCGTGGGCATGGGCGTGTTGCCATTGCAATTCAAGGACAATGCCAGCGCTCATTCACTTGGCATCAAAGGCGATGAACAATTCGACGTTAAGGGTCTGGACGATATTCGTCCGCAGCAGAATGTGACATTGGTAATTCATGGCAATGATGGTTCGCGCCGCGAAATCGATTTTCTGAGCAGGATTGATACACCTATAGAGGTCGACTATTACATGCACGGGGGTATATTACCTTATGTCCTCAGGGAACTCATGACCGCCTGAAAGGGAGAATGGTGCTCATTGTTATGCGACAAGCCGGACTACACAGCTCAAACCAAGATTAGGGGGAGGGCGAATTTGGTTTTCGCTGAATAGTCCGGGGCTCTCCTCAGTTTACAGCCCAGAGTTCTTTGCTGATGCAGCGTTTCGCCGTTGCAGGCGCGGGATCAGAAAGCGAGCGATGGGGTAATAGGCGCTCGTATTCATTGTTTACCACCGCATAACATTCGCATACGGAATCTTCCAGTTCCTCGCGATCCAGAACGGTGATATGACCGCGACTGTATCGAATTGCGCCGATCATTTGTAGCTTAAGCGCGGCCTGAGTCACGCTTTCCCGGCGGACACCCAACATGATCGCTATCTGCTCGTGCGTCATTTGCAACTCGTTGCCCGACAATCGATCCAGGCTCATCAACAGGAAACGGCCTAGCTGCTGCTCTATGTTATGGTGCCGGTTGCACACCGCGTTCTGCGCGGTTTGAGTAATCAGCGCTTGGGTGTAATGCAACACCAATCGTTGAAATTTGCCGCGCGAATCGAATTCTTTTTTCAGTATGTTTGCCTTGACTCGATAAGCGCTACCTGCGCTCTGCACCACAACCCCGCCGGGCATGCCGCCACCGCCCAAGAGAGCCGAAATACCGGTAAGTCCTTCGTTGCCAATGATTGCAAGCCGCACCGAAGTACCATTTTCCACGCCGTATACAGGTGCAACGATGCTAGCGGTCGGAAAATACAAATGATTAATAGAAGCGCCGGGTTCATAAACCACCTGCCCCAACGACATGAATGTGGACTCAAGATACGGCAGAAGTCTCGCGTAATCTTCCGCAGGCAGGGCCGCAAGAATTCGGTTTTGCTTCGGGCTTTGCAGTGGAAACATAATGAAAGTACCTCCATATGTTATTGCTGTTTTTGCCAAAGTCTATCCTTCGACCATGACGCTATTAAGACAGGTTTCAAGACCAATCCGGGCAGTCAATCTACTGTGCCGGATCAGCGCTATCGCAATGTGTCTTGGTGCGATGTTTTCTATTTATTCCGTTGGTTGCCTCCGTGGGTAGAATGTGATGAATCGCATATTCAGTGCTTGGCAACCAGGATTCCAGTATTTGGCGCCGCAACTGATTTGAGTAGCATTTTTTAATACAAAGCATTTTCCATGCCAGAACTTATTAATTATATAAAACAATAGATTAGTATATAAGGTGGTAGACGGCGGGATATAATTGTTGCTTCTCAGCAACGTGAAATCGATGAAATAATATAACTTATTGATAATAAATGAATAGTTTGTGTCGTCAAATAGCGACGGACAAAACAAAAAATAATATCAATATGTTGCATGATATGAATGATGTTCTTGTTTCACGACCTAATCTGATCCTGGATCAGCATATTATGTCACCGGATCCAGTCAGCCAAAATATATCGAGCACAGCCCAACTCGCAGAACCGGCTGGCCGTGCGCTGTTAACGCGGTGAGGCAAGACTCCAGTGCGGCAGTTGTCTTTGGAACAAACATAATCCAGAGCCGGAATCTTGGCGAACGCCATTTTTCAATACGCTAAAATGCAGGGGCTGTATTTCGTTACCGTTAACTTCGCTAACGTTATCCCGGTAAACTTTTCATGGTCCAACGCGTTATAAAAAACGGAAGCTATACGTTTGATAAAAAGATAAGCATGATTTCAATCCCGCGTGCCATTATTCTTGCCATTTTGATAAGCGGCCTTTCCGGTTGCGTCATGTTTGCTCCCCGCTATCAGATCACGCATCGTTATGAACCGCCCACCGACCCCGCGAGCGGGTTATGCCTGGGAAAATGTACCCAGAAACTGGAGGCCTGTCAGCAACGCTGCACGTCCGTTTATCAGTCATGTCTGAAGCGTATCGAGCCGCTGGCGGAAGAGAGATACAACAAAGCGGTACAGCGCTATGAAAATGAGCTCAGTACCTACCGTCAACGGATGAATTCCCGCTATCTGGGCTGGGGCCGTGCCGGGTTGGGGTGGGGAGGCTCTGCCTGGGGTTGGGGCGGCTCACCGTGGGGCTGGGGTGGGCCCTATTACGGCCTGGGATATTCCTATCCCTTCTTTTATCAACCCGCACCACCCGTCACGCCGGATCGCAACAGGGAGTTTGACCGGCTGCGCTATGAACAATGCGAGGTTGAATGCGGGTGCCAATCGGTCCAGGATGCCTGTTTCTTAAGCTGTGGCGGCAGGAAAATTGTGGAGGAACGGTGCATCGCAAACTGCCCAGAATTAAAGTGATCCGGTCTGGTATTTTTTACGGGCACGGTCTCAATTTCGCAACGCGTCGTAAAGTAAGAGTAAGCTTGTAAATAACGGCGCGAAATATGGCGTCGCTTTATTAATTTCCCATTGACCTAAATCCTGTAGCGAACTTACCCACAAGGTGAAGACTAAGTGGCACAAAATATCGTTATGAATTATGATGCCAAACTGACAAATGAGCGGTTAACCGCCGGATCTAGAGTTAACTCCAGTTCAGATTTATAGGGATACTTCCAGGTTATCTATCAGCCGGGTTTTGCCCAGCCACGCAGCGCCAAGCACCACCATATTTTCATCCTCCTTCCGCGCTGGGACCAGCGTATCGCGTTGCCGCACCGCAATGTAATCAACCTTCCAGCCGTGGCTGCGCAAATTTTCCGCCGCGCTTTGCTGCAACGCATGAAAATTCCTGTTGCCGTTCTCTATTTCCCGTTTGATTTGCGATAAAACGCGATAAAGGCGCACCGCTTCGGCACGTTCCTCGTTTGACAGATAGCGATTACGGGAACTCAACGCCAGGTTATCCGATGCGCGCACGATCTCGCCTCCAATAATTTCCAGAGGTAAATTGAATTGCCGTACCAGTTCACGCATGATATGCAGCTGCTGGTAATCTTTTTTTCCGAAAACCGCCACGTGAGGTTGCACGATATTGAAAAGCTTCAG
>JBKJYB010000404.1:0-2902 GCA_046716045.1 Nitrosospira sp. | reverse complement strand
ACGGTGGAAATAATCCGGAAACGCGCGCCATTGGGTGAAATGAAGTCGCAGGCTGTTCGAGCCCGTGCAGGAATGGATTCATCCTCGGGTTGACAGGAGATGCGCAACTTTTTGTGCCTTCCCGAATGAATGACGAGCCATGTTCTTCCTGAGGAAGTCGACATTCTGTGGTACAGATCTGCTGGTCATAATGGCACGGTTCCCGACCCAAAGGGGTCAGTCAAAACTTGGCTTAAAACTGGCCCAACTGCTTGAATCCGTAAGTGTCTACAGTGTGGTCGGCTTAGCATACTCCAAAGCAAGCCACTTGGTACCCACATGATCGAAGTCAATTTGTACTTGCCTATCATTGCCTCCCAATTTGAAGGCAGCAATCTTTCCTTTGCCGAATTTCGGGTGGAGTACGATTTGATCAATGCTAAAATTTAACGGGTGTGTAACAACATTCTAATGTTGCATCAGAACTATTTATTCGAGATTCTGGTCGCTCCATCTGAAGCGGAAGCTGGGTATCGGTACTTGAATCCGGCCCTGCATGAAATGATCGTTCTACGGAAGTAGTGGAGCTTACGTTTTTCCACTTATACAGTAACTCAGTCGCCCGCTGCTTGATACATTCCAACTGCTGATGACTGTCATTTCCCTCTACATTGTTACTCGGCTCAATATCTTTTTCGGGGAAGATACCCATTTGTTGTAGCCGCTCAAATACAGGGCGCATAGCATCTTCCCTGTTTGGACTTTTATCTCGATAGAACACTGCGCCTCGGATGCGAACAAACCGCCAGCCCAATCTCTCCAGCAATGCTTGTCTCGCCAAATCCTCTTCTACTTTGTCGTAGTGCCACCGGTCACCGTCACATTCGATTGCCAAACGCTCACCCCCACCTTCGACCACCAGATCAATCCGGTATGCACCCACCTGCCATTGGGTGCGTACTCGGTAACCTTGTCCAACCAATAATTGAAACACTTCCGCCTCAAAGGGTGACTCCGTATTTTTCACACCCTCTGCCAGTAATTGCATCAATGCATTCGGATCAAGCGCGTGCTCGATCAACTGACGGCGGAGGTCAAGCGGTTTTAGCTGAGTCCTATGATCCAGAGAATAGATCACCCAGAGCTGATCCTTGGCACGACTGGCAGCCACGTTATAACGCTTCTTCCACATGCCGTCCTGACCATCTTGGCGTAATCCCAGTGGCCCCTCACCTTCCTCCTTGCTATCAATAACAGACAAAAAAATCACATCGCGTTCGTCGCCCTGAAACTGCGCAGGATTGCCACACAAAATCCGACGGTTTTCGTAGATCACTGGATCGAGTCTTGTTCGTAACATCTTATCAATTTCATCCGCCTGCTCATCCCCAACTAATGAGATGACTCCAAAGGTCTTACCCGCATATTCTGGCCGCTCAACAGCCGCAACAATAAGGCTGGCAATGGTTTCTGCCTCCACGGGATTCTTCTTACCAACCTTACTCCCATTAACACGATGCGCCACCAAAGCTGGTTTTATCGGGGTCGAAGCACTTTCGCGCAGCGGCCTAATCTCACCTTTATAGGAAAGATGATTGCTAAATTGGATAATCTCGGGCACGCACCGGAAATGCTCCTTCAGCCGGACAGCCGAACCAAAAGCAATTTGGGCACGGTCATAAATTGAGGTTTTTAGGTCAAACAAGAGAGCGCTTGGCAAACCATTCAACCATTGTCCGATCAGGTCATAAATTGGTTGCTGTTCCCCGCCGACATCCAGTGGGGTTACCTGTTCATCGTCCCCCACCACAATGACCTTTTTTGCCATGTAGAAAGGCATCAGCCCCAATACGCCTTCTTGGCTTGCCTCGTCCACAATAAGCACATCAAAACGGTCTCGCACCGGATGAAAACTGTTTGTTACTTGGCTAAAAGGCATGATCCAAACCGGTACTGCACCACGCGCTTGCTCCATCTCTCGCCGTGCTTGCCGCATCAACGCAGGAACAGTGCGCCCTGTACCAGCCCCGATCTTTTTCATCGTAGCAACCCAACCCAGCAACGCTTGCCGCTGTGTGTCACTGACTTTACCCAGTAGAGCAGCCCAAGCGCGCTGCTCAACGAGACTGATCGTCACATCTCTCAACTCATCTCCAAACCGCTCAATCCGCGTCTGAATTTCCTGGACAGACAATGCCGCGCGGCGATCCAGTTCCTGCGTGAATTGTCGCCAACGCCAAGCAGGAAGCGGCAGACCAGGCATGGTTGCGTCATCATGAGGCGGCAATCGTCGCTCCACGGCATCAGCCCAGTCCGGTGCAATTACACACAACTTTTTTAACCACACCACCTTTTCTTGATAAATAGGCAACAATTGATGCAATTGTTCGAGACGAAGAAAAGCGTCGCGATAGCCATCAACTGCCTTGGCCTCCACTGCACGCTTTAGATTGCGCACCACCACGGATGCGGAACTGGCAATCCTATCCATGCGCTGTAATTCTGCTTCCAACTTGCCGAAGCTCGCCTTCAGATGTTCTATACGTCGCCTGCGATCTTCAGCCGCTACAACATCGGGCAACTTCTCTTGCACCACAAAACGCAAACGCTCTGCCCGATGATGCGGTGTTTGTGCAGGTGGAGCATCATCCGCCAACGCCAGCCAGCACAATCCTTGCCCGACGAGATCAGATTCAAGAGGTGTCCATGTATATGTATGCCAGGCTAGGAGCCTGTCGGACTTCGCGGATTAAAGAGTCGCAAGCAACTAACAAATCACCATTACGGAATGGTATGATTCTGGTTGTTAATCAATAGATTGGATATGTTCCCATGAGCCGCTTCAAGCCGATCAGACGTGACATGAACTACCTGTTTCCGCCTTCGATGAACGACTGGCTGCCGGCACATCATCTGGCGCGAT
>JBKJYB010000403.1:0-4073 GCA_046716045.1 Nitrosospira sp. | reverse complement strand
GGAAGATGCCGCGCATTTGCGTGAAAAGGCTGCCGACTTGCGTGAAGATGCTGCCCATCTGCGCGAGGGTGCGGCGCAGGCACGGGAAGTAGAAACCCATGCGCGCGAAGGGGTAGCCACTGCGCGCGAGCGGAAAATTCGTGCGGATACGATACAGGCAGCGTCCGACGATCACTTGATCATGGTGCAGCAAGCGAACGCGCAGCTGGTCATCTCTGCAATTGAAGCACACAAGCTGACGGAGGAAGTCGAAGCAACTAAAGCTCAGCTGCATCATTTGGCCCATCACGATGCTCTCACCGGTTTACCTAATCGCATGCTCCTGCAAGACCGGCTTAGCCAGGCCGTTGAGTTGGCCCGTCGTCAAGGCACGCAACTTGCGGTGCTGTTTATGGACCTGGATCGATTTAAGCACATCAACGACTCCTTGGGACATGCGGTGGGCGACCAGCTGCTGCAATCTGTTTCACAACGCCTGGCAGGTTGTGTGCGTCACTCTGACACCATCAGTCGTCAGGGTGGGGACGAATTTGTAGTGCTGCTTTCCACTATCAAGCATGCAGAAGACGCGGCGCTCAGCGCACAAAAAATGCTCACTGCGCTAACTGTTCCACACGTCGTCGATCAACTCGAGCTCCACGTCTCGGTGAGCATCGGCATCAGTACGTACCCTGACGATGGTCAGGATGCGGAAACGCTGCTCAAGAGTGCGGATAGCGCGATGTACCACGCCAAGGAAAGCGGACGCAACAATTACAAATTCTTCGAGCATGAAATGAACGTTCGGGCCGTCCAGCGTCAATCCATCGAAGCCAGTCTGCGCCGCGCGCTGGAACGGCAGGAATTTGTGCTGTACTATCAGCCAAAAATAGATCTTCACAGCAACAGGATTGTGGGTGCCGAGGCGCTCATTCGCTGGCAGCATCCCGAACGAGGACTGTTGGGGCCCTCGCACTTTATGGCCATCGCCGAAGACTGCGGCCTGATTCTGCCGATCGGCCGCTGGGTGCTACGCGAAGCCTGTCTTCAGGCCCGGGCATGGAGACAGGCTGGCTTACCGCCGATCGCCGTCGCGGTCAACATCTCCGCGCTTGAGTTCAACGCGCCGGATTTTCTGGGAACTATACGCATAACGCTCGAAGAGACGGGCCTGGAGCCGCGCTATCTGGAGCTCGAACTGACCGAACGCGTCCTTATGCGGGATGCCACGTTCACCGATTCCGTGCTGCATGCGCTCGCAGAGTTGGGCGTAAAGCTTGCGATCGATGACTTCGGCACCGGCTATTCCAGCTTAAGTTACTTAAGCCAGTTTCCAATCGGCACCCTGAAGATCGACCAGTCGTTCGTGAATCGGATGACCAGTAACCCGGAGCATGCCACCATCGTCAGTGCCGTGATCAGCATGGGTAAAAGCCTCAAACTCCGCGTTATTGCGGCAGGCGTGGAAACACCAGAGCAGTACGCATTTCTTCTGGCTCAGCATTGCGACGAGGGCCAAGGCTACTATTTCGGCCGTCCGATGGTAGCAGAGACACTCGCCACCTTATTGCAAACCGGCATTTCACCCGCACTCCAAAGGTGATGATGAGGAAACTTCCCTTCACTTCTTCAGGCTCCTACCTCGTCTCGAGAGCCCCGAGAGAGCATGAAGTCAAAAATACGCAATTAATGAATAAAAATGATTTCAGACCATGACCCATCGTTGACATCGGCTGACAAGCCCCCCTTATTGGAAAAAGCCCTGAAAAAAAACAAGGGCGTAAAAGGTAAGGTAGAGAATTGTGCCGCTGAGCTTTCGACCGTCAACGAAACGGTGAAACAGGCGATGGTGGCCGGCAGTACATTGCAACAGGTGGAAAGAACGCTGGCACAAAGCGAAAATGTGGAGAATAAAGTGCAGGAGTGCGCTGGCGAACTTCATGAAGTCAATGAGGTTCTGGCAGAGGAAATTGAAGACCGCATTAAGCTTAGCCGCCAATTAATAGAAACCGAGCGAGAGCTATCCAATACGCAGAGTATTTTATCCGATACGCAGGACGTTTTGGCAGTTGCGCACGAGGTAGGGGCGGAAACGAGTACATTGCTGGTGCGTTCGGAGGAAATACAAACGGAACTTCGTAATGACATTATGAAGCGCCAGCGTGCCGAACAGGCGCTCTTTGAAGAAAAGGAACGCTTGCGCGTTACACTGAGCTGTATTGGTGATGCCGTTATCACGACGGATATTTCCGGCAAGGTGACTTATCTGAACCCGGTCGCTGAAACCATAACCGGCTGGACTTCAAGGGAAGCGAATGGTCTCCCGCTGCCCGATGTATTTCACATCGTCAATGCGCAAACCCGTGATCCTGCTCCCAACCCAATCGAGCGTGTTCTTCTGGAAAAACAACCCTTGGGTCTGGCTGTTGATACGGTCCTGATACAACGCAGCGGCAAGACTTTTCCTATTGAAGATTCGGCTGCGCCGATACTGAATCAACATGGCGAAATCATAGGTGCCGTTCTGGTATTTCATGACGTTTCCCATGCGCAAAAGATGGCGACGCAGATGACTTATCAGGCATCCCATGATGCGTTGACCGGTCTCATTAATCGGCGCGAGTTCGAACTGCGGCTGGAGCACGCGTTGCTGACGGGCAAACAGGACGCCAAGCAGCATACGTTGCTGTATCTCGATCTCGATCAGTTCAAGATCGTGAACGATACCTGTGGCCACATGGCCGGCGACGAGTTATTAAGGCAACTGACCAGCGTACTGCAAGCCAAGCTTCGCAGAAACGATACCCTGGCCCGCCTCGGAGGGGATGAATTTGGCGTCTTGCTGGAAAGTTGTCCGACGGGACCTGCACTGGATGTAGCTAATCTGCTGCGACAGACGGTGCATGAGTTTCGTTTCGTCTGTAAAGAGAAAGTGTTTCAGCTCGGCTTGAGTCTCGGACTGGTCACCTTCAGCGATGGGAAGGAGACGCTCGCCGATATTCTGCGCATGGCGGATGCAGCTTGCTACCTTGCCAAGGACAAGGGGCGAAATCGAGTACAAATCTATACGGCGGAAGACACGGGGCTCGCGCAACGTAGTGGTGAGATGGGATGGGTGATGTGTATTCAGAAGGCGCTGAAAGAGGAGCGCTTCGTCCTGTACTCGCAAAAAATATTGCCATTGATGAATAGCTTTGAAGACGGCGATCACTATGAATTGCTATTACGCATGCAGGACGAGGATGGAACACTGATACCACCGATGGCCTTTATCCCGGCAGCTGAGCGTTATGGCTTGATGCATCAACTCGATCGCTGGGTCATCACCAGCGCTTTTGCGCAATATGAGGGACGTCATCCGGCAGGCGGTCCTATCGGCACTTGCTCTATCAATCTTTCCGGCGCATCCATCTGCGATGAAAAGTTTTATGAATTCGTGACGGAGCAGTTCGATCTGTACAAGGTTCCGCCTGGCGGGATTTGTTTCGAAATTACGGAAACCTCGGCAATCGCCAACCTGACTCAGGCAGTGGTATTGATGGATAAATTAAAAGACCTTGGGTGTCGTTTTTCTCTCGATGATTTTGGCAGCGGGATGTCCTCATTTAGTTATCTCAAGCGTTTACCCGTCGACTATTTGAAAATCGATGGTGAGTTCGTAAAAGACATGATGGATGATCCCATTGACCAGGCAATGGTCGAAGCCATCAATTCCATAGGCCATGTCATGAATATCAAGACTATCGCGGAGTTTGTGGAGAATGATGCCATTCTGGACGCCTTGCGAAGGATTGGCGTGGATTATGCCCAGGGGTACGGTATTGAAAAACCGCGTTTAAGTGAATTCTTGTCTTCGGATGTCAAAGTATTGACATGAAATTTCGTCGAAACCCCTGGTGTTCATCAGCATACTTCGATCTGCGCGCCGATACGCTGAAGCGCGTCCGCCATGACCGAACATCTTGAATGTCACGCTGTAGTCACTAGTCCTGATAAGTGTATTTTTTCATTTTTTGCGGTTGCGTGCCGCAAGTAGGCCAATCAAGCCAATACCAACAAGTATGAGGCTGCCGGGTTCAGGCACTGTGCTTACA
>JBKJYB010000402.1:0-2551 GCA_046716045.1 Nitrosospira sp. | reverse complement strand
CTAAGTTGAACCTCGCCCTTGCGCGTCTCGACCTTGATATCAAAACTCTTGGTATCGGGATCGGCCAACAACGCGGATTTTACTTTGGTAGTAATAACGTTATCGTCTATTTCCGTACCTACCGTCGTTTTAGCCTCGGGCTTGGGCCCTGCGGGCGGGGCCGCTTTCTCGTCGCTTTTTCCGCAACCGGCAATGGATAACGCACCGACAAGTGTGATGGTCAGAACGAGTAATTTATTTTGGGTATTCATGCTTTTTTTTCTCCAGAGTTGAATTAAATAGAAGCTGCTAAAGGCATACTTTGCTTCACGATTGCAATCATCCCTTTTCTACTCTAACTGATCAGTGCGGTGACACACATAATTAAGAAAATAACAAAAAAACGAAGTTCTGCTGGCGGCCCAGTTAGAGAGAGCGCAAACCAACAGCACGGTAAAGGACAATCGCGTGGCGATTGACTGGAGATGAGTGGCTCGAGTTGGAGGACTTGAAGGACTTGAAGGACTTGAAGGTGATTCAGCTGAAAAATCACATAGAGAAATTCAGGTACCTGCTGGGGGCCGATGACACGCAGTCCATGCGCGCATTATTTGACTTGTATCTGATCGAACGCGCCGCCATTGGCAAAATGCCTGTTTTCCGCTATCTTCCAGCCGCCAAAAATTTCGTCGATGGTAAATAGTTCCACGGATGGGAATTGCGTCGCGTATTTCGCAGCCATCCTCTCATCACGCGGACGATAGTAGTGCTTGCCTGCGATATCCTGCGCTTTGCTGGTATGGAGGTAATCGATATAGGCCTTGGCCACGTCGCCCGCACCGTTCTGACCGAGCATATTGTCCACCACGCTGAATATAGGTTCTGCCAGGATTGATATGGACGGGGTGACTATCTCAAACTTATCGCCACCCTGATCCCTGACAACCCGATGAGCTTCATTTTCCCATGCCAGCAGCACATCGCCGATACCACGCTCAACGAAGGCCGCCATCGCGCTACGGGTCCCCGAATCCAGCGTTTTGACGTTGGCAAATAATTTCTTCACAAATTCGAGTGCACTCGCGTCACTGCCACCGGGTTGCCGGAGCGCATAACCCCATGCCGCCAGATAATTCCAGCGTGCATCGTCTGAAGTTTTTGGATTGGGAGTAATCACTTCCACGCCGGGCCGTACGAGATCGCCCCAATCTTTTAGCTGCTTCGGGTTGCCTTTACGCACCAGGAACACGACGGTCGAAGTATAGGGTGAGCTTTTCGGCGAAGATCCCTGCCAATCCGGCAACGTGAACCTGCTATTCTTCTTCATTGCCTCAACATCATAAGATAAAGCAAGTGTAACGACCTCAAGCCCATCCATGACGGCGCGTATGGGCACGCCTGATCTGCTATGGGCATGTTTGACCGTAACGGTTACACCGGATCGCGCTTTCCAGTGTCTGGCAAATGCCTCATTAAACTCCTCGTACATTTCCCACGCAAGATCAGGTTTATTGCTATAAGTAATACTGTGCAGGGCGGCGACCGCAGCTCCTAAACTGAGCAGAATTGCGAGAACCGCAAAGATAATACGTGAGCGATATGAATGCATTTTCATTTCCTCCAATGTAATTATCAGAGCGAAAATTTAGCATTTGTTTGTTTCAGGGGCGTTGCATAAAAATGAAGAAATTAATTGAACGCAGTCGTGGCATCCCCTACACCGCCCGATGCCCGCTCTGCGCGGTTCCCTCGTCTAACGCTCCGAGGCACACCCCATTCCAAGGCGTTACAAACAACACAGCCATGTGCCGCAAAATGTGCAATCCGCACCATAGCGAACAGACTCACCATAAAGGCAAAGGTGAAGTAACATAAAACGTCTTCCAGTATGATGGCGTCGAGCTGAAAAAAGAGTGAACAATGAGCACTCAACTACTGGACTCATCAGGCTTGTGCCTCGCTTTGCCGAGGATATGAATGCTGCCTGATTGAAGCCCACATGAGCGATAAACAGCTCATAATGAATAACAACTGAACTGTCCTGACACCCGAACCCTGGAACACACTGGAAGTTTGAAGTTCTGAAAATAAATGGCGATCCAGGCGCCGCCGCGTATAAAATTTTAGCCGCAACAATGTTGTTGAGATGGCGAACGGAGCAATATCCCGGTGAATATAAAAAGCTTTACCAAATTTTCCAATGTTGCCCTCGCATTGCTACTTATCGGAATAGGGGCGCTGGTATTCCATTCGCTAAGTATCCAGCAAGAACTTTACAGCAACGAGCGGCATCGATTCCGCGCGGTTCTGCTTGCCGACGAACTCCTCCAAAGCTCTGAAGACCTTACCAACATGGCGCGCTATTACGTGGTGACCGGAGACCCCAAGTATGAGCATTATTTTTTCCAGATACTCGATATCCGCGACGGCAAATGGCCACGCCCTCTGAATTATTCCGCCCCCTATTCTCACCTGTTGGTTGCAGGCGAAACACCTGCTGTCGAACAAGGCGATAAGATTCCATTGCTCGAACTAATGCGCCGGGAGGGCTTCAGCAATGAGGAATTCACCC
>JBKJYB010000401.1:0-4343 GCA_046716045.1 Nitrosospira sp. | reverse complement strand
TTTGCTAGCCAACTTCACCAGCCTCTACACTGCGGGGTGTTACCGGCTTCGCATCCCAGATCTGGCTGGCATACTGCATGATGGTACGGTCACTGGAAAATTTACTCATATTGGCAACATTCAGGATGGCTTTGCGTACCCACTGCTCCTGATCCTGGTAAGCGGCTTCAACTTTTTTCTGGCAAGCGATATAAGATGCATAATCCGCCAGCAGCAGATATTTATCCCCATGCTCTAAAAGCGTATCAACAATAGGCTTAAAGCGATCCGGCTCATCCGGCGAGAAAAATCCCGAGCCGATCATGTCGAGCACCGCTCGCAATTCCGGATTGGCGTGGTAGAAATCCCAAGGTTGATAACCATTCGCTTTCGTCTCGGCGACTTCCGCCGCTGTGAGGCCGAATATGAAGATATTGTCCTCCCCGACTTCGCTGCCGATTTCGATATTGGCGCCATCCAAAGTACCAATCGTGAGCGCGCCGTTCAATGCCAACTTCATATTTCCCGTGCCGGAGGCCTCTGTGCCCGCGGTGGAAATCTGCTCCGAGAGGTCTGCGGCTGGAATCATCTCTTCCGCAGCCGATACGTCGTAATTGGGCATGAACACCACTTTCAAATGGTTGGATACCCGCAGGTCATTATTAACGATGTCGGCGATATCATTAATCAGTTTGATGATGAGCTTGGCCTTGATATAACCGGGCGCCGCCTTGCCGCCAAAAATTACGGTGCGCGAAACGTACTCCGCGTCCGGGTTATGGCGAATGCGGTTATACAGTGCCACCACATGCAGCACGTTGAGCAGTTGCCGTTTGTATTCGTGGATACGCTTGATCTGAACGTCGAACAGCGAATCCGCGCTGATATCAATGTTGAGCTTTTGCTTCAATAAGGCAACCAGCCGTTCCTTGTCTGCGCGTTTCACAGCGGCGAACTCCTTGCGAAAAGAAGCATCATCGGCAAGTGGAATCAATCGCTTCAACTGGCTCAAGTCTTTGACCCAGCCAGAACCTATGCGAGAAGTAATGAGTTCGGCTAAGCGCCGGTTGGCTTGGTTCAGCCAGCGGCGTGGCGTGATACCATTGGTTATGTTAATGATTTTGCCGGGAAAAAATCGGTCGAAGTCCGAGAATATGGTCTGCTTCATCAACTCGGTATGAATTTGCGCTACCCCGTTTACCTTGTGGCTGCCGACGATGGCCAGATGGGCCATGCGGATTCGTTTTTCTCCCGACTCATCTATGATGGACATGCGGCGCAATATCGCGGTATCGCCAGGGTATCGGTGCAGCACATCTTTCAAGAACCGGCGGTTGATTTCATAGATGATTTGCAAATGGCGAGGCAAGACATTCTCGAACAGGGCAACCGTCCAGGTTTCGAGCGCTTCAGGCATCAATGTGTGGTTGGTATAGGCAAAAGTGCGGGACGTGATATCCCACGCTTTCTCCCAATCCAGATGGTGCAAATCCACCAGTATGCGCATCAGTTCGGCAATGGCGATGGCGGGATGCGTGTCGTTCAACTGGATTGCGACTTTGTCGGGTAGCGCATCGAAATCATTCTGGTACTTTCTATAGCGGTATAAAATGTCATGCAATGAAGCACATACGAAGAAGTATTGTTGCTTCAAACGCAGCTCGCGTCCCATTGTTGTCGTGTCGTCAGGGTACAGTACCTTGGACAGGTTCTCGGACGCATTCTTATCCTCTACTGCTTTGACATAATTACCTTCGTTGAAATAGTGCAATTCGAAATCGCGCGTCGCCTTGGCTGACCATAGGCGCATATTGTTGACGGTGCGGGTGCCATAGCCTGGAATGGGGGTGTCAAAAGCCATGGCCATTACGTCGTCGGTGTCTATCCAGTGATAGCGTGCCACACCTTGTTCATCCGGGTATTGAGCCACATGGCCATGAAATTTAACCTGATATAACACCTCCGGACGGGGAAATTCCCAGGGATTGCCATAACGCAACCAGCTATCCGGATGTTCGACTTGCCTGCCGTCCTCGATGCGCTGGGCGAACATGCCATACTCGTAACGGATGCCATAGCCGTAGCCGGGAAGGTCGAGGGTCGCCATGGAATCAAGGAAGCAGGCGGCAAGCCGCCCCAGGCCGCCATTTCCAAGTGCGGCGTCCGGCTCTATTTCACGCACATTGTCCAGATTGATTCCCAATTCGTTAAGCGCCTCGCGGAATTGCTGGTCAAAACCCAGATTGTGCACGCTATTCATCAGCGTGCGTCCCATTAAAAACTCCAGTGAAAAATAGTAAACCCGCTTTACATCATTGATGTAATAACTGCGCATGGTTTCCATCCAGCGGTCGATCAAGCGGTTGCGTACCAAATACGCCGCAGCGAAGAATCTGTCGCGATCGGTGGCGGTAATGGTGTCTTTGCCGACCGAATAGGTCAGGCAGTTGGAAAGAGACTGCTTGATTGAGTCCACATCGAAATCCACTTTTTTGTTCTCAAAAGTAGATTCTCGCAAAGAATCAGTCATGATTTATCCCATCGAATTTACGTTACGGTGATCAATACGCCTGCAAATCAGCGCCTTCCGGATCCAGGGAATGGCGCCAGAACTGCCCGTCACCATCAAACAGGCGATAGGTGCCACGCGGCCCCCAGGTGCCGGCCTGATAGCCATTGATAAAATCGCGTTCCATTGCCCACACCTTGATAATAGGATCCACCGCGCGCCAGGCCCATTCCACTTCATCGATGCGGAGAAACAATGAATGATCGCCTTGCATCACATCCAGCAGCAAACCTTCGTAGGCGTCGTAGTCCTCTTCGCTGGCCTTGCGATAGGTCGCATCCAGACTGATGGTGCGAGTATGCAAGTCCAGCCCCGGCACCTTGACCTGAATTTCCATCTTCAAGCAGTCGTTAGGCTGAATGCCCAGCATAATCCAGTTCGGATGAGGTGACTCACGATGCGCATGGCGCAGCAAATCCTGCGGCGGATTTTTGAAGCGGATACAAATCGCCGAACTATTTTCCGCCATGCGCTTGCCGGTATGCAGATAGAAGGGCACGCCGGCCCAACGCCAGTTGTCGATAAACAGTTTCAGCGCCGCATAGGTTTCGGTGGAACTATCCGGCGCCACGCCTGACTCGTCAAGATACCCCGGGACGGCCTTGCCATCAATGATGCCGCTGGTATATTGTCCGCGGAAGGCATGGGCATGCACCGAATTTTGCGTGATTGGCCGTATCGCTTTCAGCACTTTCACTTTCTCGTCCCGCAAATGCTCGGCGGACAATGATACCGGCGGCTCCATTGCTACCAAAGCAAGCAATTGCAGCAAGTGACTCTGTATCATGTCGCGTAGCGCACCGGCTCCCTCATAATAATCGGCGCGCCCGTCAACACCGAGGGTTTCGGAATGGGTAATCTGCACATGGTCGATATAGTGATTGTTCCACAATGGTTCCAGCAATATGTTGGCGAAGCGAAATACCATCACGTTCTGCACAGTCCCTTTACCGAGATAATGGTCGATCCGGTAAATTTGCGGCTCGTTCAAATGATGGTACAGACTTCTTTGAAGGGTTTGCGCACTTAACAAGTCATAACCGAAAGGTTTTTCGATTACCACGCGGCACCAGCCCTTTTCCTGCTTGAGCAAGCCGATCACGCCCAGTTTGTCAATGATCGCCGGGAACGCCGACGGACGCACCGCCATATAAAATACGGTATTGGGGGGAAATTCCAGCGTTTCCTCCAATATTTTCTGTAGTTTCAGATAGGCATCGCTACTGCCGAGAGGATTGGGATGGTAATGCAGGCGTGTACGAAAACGCTCAAATGCCTGTTCGTCGAGCCCCGTTGCAAATTTGGACCGGAGCATGCTGGCCACTTCCGAGATCCACTGCTCGCTGCTCCAGGGCTCCAGGCTACACCCAAGTATCGCCGTTTTTTCCGGCAGCCGTCCGGCGACTTCCAGCCGGAACAGCGCGGGGATCAATTTGCGCCGCGCCAAATCCCCGCTTGCCCCGAAAATCACTACAACACATGGCTCGATGGTTTCCATTTTTCTTCTCTCCGGTGTTCGGCGCACGCCGATATCTGACAAACTAAAATCATATACAGTCGTAGTTGAGGATTCTCTCGTTAATATGTGATTTTCTCGTTAATATGTCCTCGCCTTGGGCGGGAACGACTCCACCGTCAACGGTTTTAACCGGACCGGCTTGTAATCCAGCCGCCGTCCTTCGCTGAAATATAAAGTGTGCTTGAGCCACTTGTCGTCGTCTCGCGCCGGAAAATCGTCACGGGCATGGGCTCCACGGCTCTCAGTGCGCGCCTCAGCCGATACCATGGTAGCCAC
>JBKJYB010000400.1:0-4399 GCA_046716045.1 Nitrosospira sp. | reverse complement strand
TGCTGCTCAAGATAGCTTCGTGTGCTGTGCATGCTTACAGCAAAGCTGCCTACAAAACTTGTTAGGGTGACCAGTATAACGGCCAACCAGAGTTGTCGAAAAAGAGACATTGAACGCCTGATTTTTTTATTTATTAAAAGTTAAAGCGGATTTAGTCTCAGTAAGTTGAGTAATGTGAGGCAAAGGTTATCACGGAGTGGACAATGGTTTCAATTTTGAACTGCGACGACTTCTTTGGAATAGGAGGTTCTTGATTAGGTATGCATACCGCTTTTATTTCCCATCCCGATTGTTTGTTACACGATATGGGACCATATCACCCCGAACGTCCAGCGCGGCTCAAAGCCATTGAGGATGAGTTGACCGCTTCCGGTCTGATGGACAGACTGGAGCGTCATGTTGCGCCATTGGCGACACTCGAACAATTGAAACGCGTGCACCCGCCGGAGTATATCGCTTCACTGGTTGCCATGGTGCCCTCCACTGGAATCGCGTATCTCGATCCGGACACGGCAATGAATCCGCACAGCCTGGCAGCGGCTTATCGTGCCGCGGGCGCGGTGATTCTGGCGACTGACCTGGTGATCGGCGAGCATGCCGAGAACGCTTTTTGCAGCGTTCGCCCACCGGGTCATCATGCGGAACGTGACCGGGCGATGGGTTTCTGCCTCATTAACAATATTGCGGTGGGAGTCGCTCATGCGATTCAGGTGCATGCTTTGGACCGCGTTGCAGTAGTGGATTTCGACGTGCATCACGGCAACGGCACCGAGGACATTTTTCGGGATGAGCCACGAGTAATGATGGTTTCCACTTTTCAGCATCCATTCTATCCATACAGCGGTGTTACGGGACGCTCCGCGCGTATGGTCAATATCCCGCTCGCAGCTGGGAGCAACGGCGACACATTCCGTGCGGCGGTGAGTGAATTCTGGCTGCCGTCGCTCAAAAAATTCAAACCGCAGATGTTGTTTATTTCCGCCGGCTTTGACGCGCATAGAGACGATGATCTTGCTTCGCTGAATCTGTTGGAGGCCGATTACACATGGGTGACAGAAAGAATCAAGGAGATCGCGCGTGAATATGCTCAGAATCGAGTGGTATCGACTCTGGAGGGAGGATATGCGTTACCTGCATTGGGACGAAGCGTAGTCGCTCACTTGAAAGTTTTGAGCGATCCTTGACCGGGAATCACCGCCCTGAAATCCTCAAGAGCGTATTTCTTGCAGGATCTGTTCCGTAAAGTGATCATTGTGTCTATGATAAGAATATTAGCATTGCGATTGCCTCAATGATGGGTGGTTTGTATATGGGAAAGATTAAGCGTTGAAGACTAGCCATAAAATGCGTGTTCCTTTTGTTTTGCTGATCGTGCTGATTGCCAGTGTCTTGATATGGCGGCACTACTCGGCTGCAAAGCAGAACATACGGATCGGTGTGCTGCACTCTCTGTCCGGTACTATGGCGGTGAACGAAAAACCCTTGGTGGATGCGCTCAATCTGGCCATCGAAGAGGCCAATGTGGCGGGGGGCATCAGAGGTCGAAAGATCGAAGCCGTGGTAGTCGATTGCCGGTCCGATGCAGCCTATTGCGCCCAACAGGCGGAGCGCTTGATCACGGAGGAACAAGTGCAGGCCTTGTTCGGCTGCTGGACATCGGCCTGCCGCAAGGCGGTGAAATCGGTGGTCGAAAAGCATCACCACCTGCTCTTTTACGCGCTGCAGTATGAGGGCATGGAACAGTCGCTTGAGGGCATGGAGCAGTCGTCCAACATCCTCTATGGCGGCGCTGTGCCCAACCAGCTGGTTATGCCGGCGGTGCACTGGGCGCTGGATAACCTGGGCAAGGCGGGTGATCGCAATAAACGCGGCAAGCGGGTCTATCTGACGGGATCGGATTATATCTATTCGCGGGTGGTGAATATTCTCATCAAGGACTTGCTGGCCGCACATGGCGCGGAAGTGGTGGGGGAGCGCTACCTGCCACTGGGGTCCGCTCTCATGGACGACCTGGCGGCGGATATCGTCACGCAGCAGCCGGATATAGTGCTGAATACCATCAACGGCACCGACGATGCCGTGTTCTTTCGAGCGCTCGCCAAAAGCGGGATTACTCCGGACAAGATGCCTGTGTTGTCGTTTAATGTTACCGAGGTGGGGCTGACAGCCCAGGATGCTCCGGCAATGACGGGCCACTACGCCGTACGAAACTATTTCCAAAGTATTCAGTCACCGGAGAATCAAGCTTTCGTGAAACGCTTCCGCGACCGCTTCGGTCAGCGCACCGTGCTCGACGGTCCGATGGAAGCCTCATATGTCAATATGCGGATGTGGATTAACTCGGCGCTTGAAGCGGGTTCGGCCGATGTGGCCCAGGTGCGGCGCACAATTTTGCGCCAGAGTCTGCCCGCGCCCGAAGGGGTGGTTTCGGTCGATCCGGTCACACACCATGTGTGGAAGGTGGCGCGCATTGGTAAAGCCCGGGATGACGGCCAGTTCGATATTGTCTGGGATTCCGGGCGGCCGCTCGAACCGGCGCCATTCCCCACTTATCGGTCGCTCGACGAGTGGAAACAGTTGCTTGAAACCATTGCCGGAATGAAGCCATGAGATTCACCTCCCTCACGCAGCGCTTCGCGGTCTGGTTCCTGGCGGTTTCTCTGCTGCCAATCCTGATCATTGGTTACAGCCTGTTGCGCACCTTCGAAACCGAGATGCAGACAACAGCGATCCATCAAGTCTCGGCCATCGCCGATATGAAAGCGGAACAGATCGACAGCTATCTGCGCGAACGCCTCCTAGATGCAAGGGTTATACAGACGGATAGCGCTACACGCACGGCCATGCGCGAATTTGCCCAGGTATATGCCCAGAAAGGGGTGAAATCCGAGGCCTATCGTCAACTGGATGCCCAATACCGCGAGCAATTCAAACGTTTTGTCGAGGAAGCCGATTATTATGATGTGTTTCTGATTTCTCCCCAAGGCGAAATCGTCTATACCGATGCTCATGAAGCCGATTTCGCCACCAGCCTGATCACCGGGCCATATCGAAACAGCGGTCTGGGCGTTGTTACGCGCGCGGCCTTGAATACATTGCAGGCAGGTGTCTCGGATTTTGAACATTATTCGCCATCGCACGGCAAGATCGCGGCTTTCATGGCATTTCCCATCGTGGTACAGGGGAAACTTGAGGGTGTCCTGGGGCTGCAGATCTTCAGCGAACGCGTGTTCCAGGTGGTGCAGGACAATGTGGGACTGGGGGCGAGCGGCGAAACCGTGCTAACCCGGCTTGTGAACGAGCGCACCGCACTGGTGATGGCTCCACTGAAACACGAACCGAATGCGGTGCTTGAGCTCAAGATACCCCTCGATAAACCCCCGTTTTCGGCGGCGATCCAAAGTGGCCTGCACGGTGAGCGTGGGGCCGGCCTAAAAATGGATTACCGCGGCAAGGAAGTGGTCGCGGCGTGGCGATACCTGCCTCGCATGAACTGGAGCATTGAGGTCAAGATGGATGCGGACGAGGTATTCGCTTTCCTGGAACGTGTGCGCACTTTCAGCCTGCTGATTCTCGGTCTGACGCTTCTTGCCGCAATTTTGGGCGCCATCTTGTTTAGCCGCCGTGTGGTCACCACCTTAAAAAATCTCAGCTATAGCGCCCAGCACATCGCCGCGGGCAATCTGCAGCAGCGCGTGCCGGTGGCGGGATGGGACGAGATAGGGCAACTCGCCAGTACCTTCAATACCATGACGGAACGTCTGAATGCCAGCAACCGGGAAAGGGAAGGTGCTGAAAACAATCTGCGGCAACTCAATCAAGAGCTGGAAAATAGAGTCGCGGCGCGCACCGCCGATCTGGAGCGCGTCAATGCGGCCCTGATCAGCAAGGAGGAAGAAACTCGTTCCATCGTCGAGCACATGGTGGATTGCATCATCACTATTGACGAAAAAAGCATTATTCGCTCAGTCAATCCGGTGATAGAAAAACTCTTCGGTTACACCCGCGAGGAGGTGATCGGCAAAAATGTTTCCATGCTTATGCCCGAACCCCATCGTAGTGGCCACGACGGCTATATGGAAAGGTATTACCGAACCGGGCGGGGTCGCTGTGAATTCGATCACATTCTCACACTTGAAGTGGAGGGAGTGCATAACATCGGCATGGGCCGGGAAGTTGTAGGGCGGCACAAAAATGGGGAGCCTGTTGACCTATATGTCGCGGTCAGCGAATATTTCGTTGGGGGAAAGCGCTATTTCACCGGTATTCTGCGTGACATTCATGAGCGCAAGCAGGTGGAGCAGGCTTTGCGCGGAAGCGAGCAACGTTTGCGGGCAATAGTGGATAACATGGCGGCCTTGGTCGGGGAGATGACACCCGATGGGGTACTGGTCGAGAT
>JBKJYB010000399.1:0-11464 GCA_046716045.1 Nitrosospira sp. | reverse complement strand
AAGACTACCTTTCGGGCGGCTGCCGGGAGACATTATCATCGAGCGGGAGAATTTCAGGCTCTACTTTCCCGTGACTACAGGCCTGCTGGTATCCCTTTTCCTGTCGCTGTTGCTGTGGTGGTGGTCCAGGAAATAACCGCCACTTTTGAAGAGAACAAATAATTGGATCTTTATGAATCTATGCTGTTTTGGTTCGTCAAGGAATTTCTAAAGGCTGTTTTAGGTCTTGGGTTTATTCTAGGGTTAATCGTCTTCTTACGATGGATCAGCAGTGATGATTGAACCTAAATCCGGTAGTTGGACGGGGTGAAGTGCCGGAGGCTCCCTAACTCGAGTTCATCTCACGCTTTCTTTTTGCTTTAGGCAAGTCGTCTTTGACTGCCTTTTTCTCCGAGGCTCGTTCGGCTTGCTCGGGCAGCGGCTGAGCCTTGTCCGTGAGAGGTTTCAGGATGGGTAGGAGATGCTTCACGACTTGTGTGGAGAGTGCCGAGGTGAATTGATAATTCTCGGCATCCATACCCGGTACAAACGCTGTCATTGTTCCGAAAAAACGATCGCCGATGAAGAACACAAAAGTGGCTGAACGGTTTACGGCACGGGATTCCTTGACGACGCCAGGCGAGGAAAACGTCATGTAACGGTGATCTCCTGTGCCTGTCTTTCCTCCGATCAGAATTTCATTACCATCCTCTTCCACATTACCATCTTCTTCCACCATGGCGCGTGCGAGTCGCGAAGCTGTTCCCGTCGCCACCACGTCGGTTAATACACCACGCACCGCCGCCGCCAATTCGGGCGAAAATATTCTTTCGCCCTGGACGGGCGTCCGCTCGACGATGGTTTCGAAAGGCGTACCAGCGCCAAAGTGCAGACGTTCGATCAGCACCGCAGGAACCCGTACTCCGTCGTTGAGGATAATACCCATCAGTTCGGCAAGTGCGGCGGGGTGGTCCGCCGAACTCCCGATAGCAGTGGCGAGCGACGGCACCAGTGAATCGAAAGGATAGCCGAGCCGCTTCCAGCTGCGATGAATTTCAAGAAATGCCTCAATCTCCAGAAGTCCGCGAATTCGGCTATCCTGCGAGTTCTTGTATTTCGTCTTGAACAGCCAGTGGTAGACAGCTACCCGCTCATCAGTGCTGGCCTTGATCACATCCGCATATTGCGCGCCCGGATGAGTGGTCAAATAGCGTACCAGCCATAGCTCCAAGGGATGAACGGTGACAATATAGCCCTGGTCGGCCAGTGAGTATTTGCCAGGGCCGTAGCCCGCATACAGATCTTGAAGGAAATCCGGGGTCAGGCGTTTAAAAACGGACCGGTACGGCCGCATAAATTTCTCGAATTCCACGAATGTCGATTCAGGGTAAATATAACGGTATGCGGCTGCGAGACGGCGCGGTGTGTGTCGGAAGCTGGAAAAAAATACTTTACCAATCATATCCGGCGGCGCCGTTTTACCCTTGTATTTAAGATAAAACCGGTTAATAAACTGCTTGCCTTCCTTGTCCGCGAATCGTCTGAGGTACCCTTCCCGGTCAGGGTCTCCGGCGTTTTTCAGTATCCTGGCGGACGAACCCGCGATGTGGAACATATAGTGGCGCACGATATCTCGCATTAGACGGATGTATACGAGATTGACTGACTTCAGCGTTGCCTCGCGGACACTCAGAAACTTGCGGTTGTCTTCACGCGTGAAATTGTGAAAAACATGCGCCCCGCCACCCGTAAAAAAACGTTCATCAGGATTGGCCGAATACTTGCGCTCCAGAGCGGCATTCAGCATGGTTGCCAGCCTCTTGTCCGCACTTTGCAGCAAATACCCGATCGCCCAGCGGCTAAGCGTGTCGCTTGAATCAACCTCTTGTTTGCGCAGCGATTTCGGTTCCAATGCTGCATATTTTTTATGCAGTGCTTCGACAATCTCGAGATAGGTTACCAGTGTTCTTAGTTTTGCGGTGGAACCCAAATCAAGCTTGGTACCTTTGTTGATATCCAAGGGCTGCTCGAAATTATCGGCCTGAATCCGGAACTTGGCCCCATCCGTGGTCAACTCCGAGAGCGTGAAGCTATAGATGATCTTGCCAGGATCCTCCTCCATACCCAGCATGCGGTGACCATAAAGCCCGATCGCGTTTGCATATTCCGGGTCTTTCAGCCGGCGCAGCATATCGGTGGTTTTCTGTTGGAGCTCCTGGTCAAGGGTGCTTTGCACAGACAAATCCAGCCGGTCCAGATCATACATGCGCTTTAATCCGAGCAGGGACGCAAGTCGCATGCGCACCGCATTAACGGCCTTTTGGGCGGAGAAGTTTCTGATTTCTTCGGGTGCGGCGGTATCGCGGAAGCGTAACGGAATTTCCAGCGCGGCATCCCTGAGGCTGGGCGGGATCACGCCAGCCTGGGTAAGCACCCGCAGATGACTGTTAGTGAGTTCTTCGAGGGCCTCACGTCCGGTGAGCAGGTAATAAGAGGGTCTGCGCTGGGCAATGATCAGACTCAATACATGTTTGTAAAGGCGCGCCGGCTCGACAAGGGCATCACCTTCGACGAATTGGGAACTGAGGACCTGATTGGTTTCATCAAAATCCAGACCGTACCATACCCAAAGGCCATCCCCCAATCCGTTCGCTTCGCCGAAACCTGCGGCCCCGGCGAGGGGGACCGTATTAAGATAATCCACTACGATACGCTTACGGGCGGGCAACGTTTCCTCCCCGTCCAGGTAAGCGCGCACTGAGGCGGAAGCGACCTGCTGAAGTTTGTCTTGCGGTGTAATCGTCATTCCGTTGGGAGAATGGCGGTATTTCTCAATCTGTGTTGCCAGCGTGCTGCCCCCTACTACGCCGTGTTCGGGACGGAAGACCTGGATTATCTTGTCCAGTATTGCCCTGCCTAACCGATCCCATTCGATAGCGGGATTCTTTTTTGGGCGAGTTGGATCCAGCAACTCGCGATTTTCGATGAATAACAAGCTGTTCGTCACCAACGATGGAACCGCTTCGAAGTTTTCGTAAGCACGGCTAGGGAATGTGGCGCGATATAATGGCTGCCCCCCGTCCGCGGTAATTTCCAGGCCGGCCTGGGATTTCTCGTGGTAAGGAACGAACAAACCCTCCGCAACAAGTTCCTTCATGCGTGCGGAAGCTCGTGCCTGCGCTTGCACTTGGAAACCGTGTATGACGAGATTATGAAGCAGTTCCGGCAGCCGGCTATAGCCCAGACGCGCGTCATAAGGTCCCGACTGCGGAAAATACGGATCGTCACTGGGTCCACTTTTCACTTCCCAGCTCAGCTCATCGGCCAGCCTCGCGAGACGGTGTGCCTGGTACGTGGAAGTTTCCGCTTCCCGGTAGAGAAGGAAAGCGGCAATAGTCAGCGCGACGAGAAGCAGGATCAGGACAACAAGGGCGAGAAACTTGAGCGCACGCCTCACGATGGAGTTATCAGAAATGGAATTTGATCTCTATAAGTTATTGAAGATCCACGGTATGGATTCAGTTTCACGCTACATTGCATGATTGATTGAGTAATCGGCTGAGTAAGCGCGGGATATAACAGCAAATTCATTGATATCGTTGATTTTCTCTGCATTCGATACCATAAATGCCCGATAATCTCATACATCGCGGCTGGTAATGCTTTGCAACAAGGGAATTTTGAACCGCATAATAAACAACATGGATGGGAGTCTGCAACGGCATCTCAGAATTGTGAGCCTGACTCCTTGAACCGATGGAATCCCGATGGAATTTTTCAGCCTCCTCCTTAAGACAATTGCCCTCCGTCCTTATGTGTTCGTGTTTCTTACCGCTTTTCTGTTTTCCGCGGCCCGCCTGATCGGCTGGCGGAGAACGTGGTATTTCATGGGAATCACGTGGCTTGTGGCACTTTTGTGCGAATTCTCTTCCACTCGCACTGGTATCCCATTCGGCTGGTATCACTATACCGGTTCGACCGTCGGCCGGGAATTGTATATCTCGAATATTCCATTTATGGATTCTCTCTCGTTTCCCTTCCTTCTCTATGCGAGTTATTGCATGGCCCTGGCTTTTCTCCTCCCCGCCACCAGCACACGGAGCACCGGGCCAGGTATCGGTATAATCCGGATGCAATTCCCTCTTGCTACCAGAACGGGCTGGCCTGTCGTGCTGCTGACAATTCTTTTATTCAGTTTCATCGACATGATCATTGACCCGGTCGCACTTCGTGGGGAACGCTGGTTTCTCGGCCAGATTTATTACTATCCCGATCCCGGCACACATTTCGGTGTACCCGTGGCTAATTATATCGGCTGGGCTGTTGTCGGCTTCCTCTCGCTCCGCGCCTATCTTCCTTTGGATCGCAAGCTTCTCCAGACCGGTCTCTCCCCTGACGGGCTGGTGACTGCGCACGTACTCCTGGGTTGCGGCCTCTATTATGGCGTATTGATCTTCAATCTCACTGTAACTTTCTGGATCGGTGAATCTCTTCTTGGCATGACGGGCCTGCTCATTTATCTCCCGCTCACCGTGTTGCTCGCGCTTCGGCTTCTCGGTCACTTGGGAGTCTCTGAATAAGTCCCGTCAGCGGGAGTTCCACTCACGTGATGGCGGCGGCCATATTTTTATGGCCGCTCTCCAAACCGGCCGAGCAAGACAGTATCTTAACCATCGGACAGAAAAGATATAATGCCATCCATGAAATTCATTCCCGAATTCCTGCCGTCAGAAAATAAATTGGAGAACAGAAAATGAAGAAAATGACCTTGTTGTTAGCGGTCTCCGCATTGGTGAGTTTGGTTGGTTGCTCGAAGACCGATAGTTACGCGCCATCCGAGAGTGCAAGCGGGGAAGATATATTCTATGCAAACTGTACCAAATGCCACAAGCCGGAAGCAGCCGGTAATGTGATGATATTGAGTTCCGCCATGGCGAACAAGGATGCCATTATCCAGAAGATACATAAAGGAAGTATGTCCATGCCTGCGTTCCCCAATATCAAAGGTGAGCCAGCGCAACGTTTGGCGGAATTTATACTTGCAAACAGCAAAACCAAATAGTCTGTTTATCGGAAATCATCGGGTGACACCGAGGGCAAATCCGTAATTACCACCGGAAATGGATGACGTCTGAAATGGACGGCACAGGATCTCGACATGGTCATTATTAAGTGGCTGCTTATCGTCATTGCCCTTGTGGTCATCACGGGGGTACTCGCTGGTCAACTCGGGCTGCTGAAGGGCACGCCGCCCACCGACCTGGGCGTGCATGAGGGTAGACTCAAGCCACCTTCAAAAACACCCAACAGTGTCTCCAGTCAGGCATCGCTCTACCCGGACCATCCCCAGCGTGCGTATGCCAGCATCGCGCCACTATCGATGAAAGGTGATGGTGCCGCAACACTGGCCCGCATTGCCGGCATCATCAAGGCTATGGACGGCGCACAAATAGTCAAAATGGAACCTGGTTACCTTTACGCACAGTTCACAACCCGGATCATGAAGTATGTGGACGACGCCGAGTTCTGGTTTGATCCGGCTGCGGGGGTAATTCAAGTGCGCTCTTCCTCGCGCCTGGGAAGCGGCGATTTAGGCGTAAACCGCGAACGTATCGAGTTCATCCGGCAAAAGCTTGAGTCTTCTTAACCCGGATATTTCATAAATTTGCGTGATGATTGCGCAGTATTTTGTTTTGCAGGGGGATTTTGTGAATGAGTGGCGTAGTTATTCATACGCCCGGCTGAACAAAATTTCCATACGAAACAAAAGACCAGCGAGGACGCGCGTCAATTTATGAAACATTCGGGTTAAGCTTTCCCGGCCAGCGTGAATGTCTTGGCCGGCTGCAAGCCCCGTGCCCGCAAACCGGATGTACCAGGTTAAGATGGCGCCAGCACATTCTTTTCAATTTCTGTTCATCCTACATGACTGCCACACTGCGCCCGATCTACTGGTTCCTGTTTGGGCTGCTTATACTGGCATTGATGCTGACGGGTACTGCCTGGCTGGTGCTACGCGGGAGCCTGCCTCAATACGATGGAACAATAGATATGGCGGGGCTGGCTGCGTCGGTAACTGTCGAGCGGGATACGCTTGGCAGTGTGACACTGCGCGCGCAAGATCGTCATGATCTGGTTCGGGCACTTGGTTACGTCCACGCGCAGGAACGCTTTTTCGAGATGGACCTGATGCGACGCAAGGCAGCCGGGGAACTGGCTGAATTATTCGGGCCTGCCGCCTTGCCAGCCGACCGCAAAGCACGGATGCATCGCATGCGTGCGCGCGCATCGGCGATACTGGAAGAGTTACCGGCCACGCAGCGCCAGTTACTCGATGTCTATCGCGATGGCGTGAATGAGGGTCTCGATGCCCTTATGGCGCATCCATTTCCGTATCTGCTGACACGCACGCACCCGGTCGCATGGCGCAGCGAAGACAGCATACTGGTCGTCAAAGCAATGTATTTCATGCTGAATGACGGCAATAATCGCCGCGAGCTTGCCTTCTCCACAATGCGCGCGGCTCTTCCGGAAGCCGCCTATCGGTTTCTCACCGCCAGCGGCGGCGCGTGGGATGCGCCGCTCATCGGTACGGCACTTGATTGGCCACAGCTTCCGTCCGCTGACGAACTCGATCTGCGCAAGCTTGACCCCGGCCTGATGCGCGACACCGATGAGCCCAGCGACAACCTGCCAGGCAGTAATAGCTTCGCCGTCGCGGGTTCGTTGGCTGCTGGCGCCGCGCTGATCGCCAATGACATGCATCTGGACCTTCGTGCACCGAACATCTGGTTCCGCGCGCGTCTGGTCTATCCGAGTTCGCGCCGCCCTGGACTTATGAACGACGTCATCGGCGCCAGCCTGCCTGGTACGCCAGCCATTGCCGTCGGCTCCAATCGTAAGATTGCCTGGAGCTTTACCAACAGTTATGGCGATTCCACTGATTGGGTTCGCGTTACCCGTCATCCGGCGGATGCTTCACGTTATCGCAGCGCAACGGGATGGAAATCCGCCACTATTCACCGCGAAATCCTGCGTGCACGGGGCGAGCCTGATGAGACGCTGGATGTGTACGAGACCGAGTGGGGCCCTGTCCTGGCTAACGACCACGATGGTACGCCACTTGCACTGGCTTGGGCCGCACACCGGGCCGGCGCGGTAAATATGGAGCTCATCCTGTTGGAGCAAGCAGAAACCGTGAACGAAGCAATCGTGATCGCGCAGAATGCGGGCATTCCGGCTCAAAACTTTATCGTCGGCGATCGGGACGGCAAAATTGGCTGGACCATTGCAGGCCGCATTCCCGCGCGAACCAGCGGCTATGATCCAACGCTTCCCGCAGACTGGAGCAAGCCGGATACGGGATGGAACGGCTGGCTCATGCCCACACAGTACCCACTGATTGTCGATCCACCGGAGCAGCGCCTGTGGACCGCCAATGCACGTACCGTCGACGGCGTCTCGCTCAACCGGCTCGGCGACGGCGGCTACGATCTTGGTGCGCGCGCAAAGCAGATCCGTGACAGCTTGCACGAACACGAGCGCTTCTCGCCCGCCAGCATGCTGGCGATCCAGCTTGATGACCGCGCACTATTCCTTGCGCACTGGAAAAAACTTCTCGAACTGACCCTGAACCGGATGGAAGCAGCGCCCTGGCGCGCCGAAATGCAACAGGCGCTCCTCGATTGGGATGGACATGCTTCGACGGCATCGGTGGCCTATCGCGTGGTGCGCGCGTTCCGCCAGGAGGTCATCAATAGTGTACTCAACGGCTTTGCTGCCGCAGTCCGTCGCAACGAGCCAGACTTTGTACTGCCGAAGCTGAATCAGGCCGAATACGCAGTGTGGACATTGATAGAGCACCGCCCGCAACACCTGTTGCCACCGGGTTACACCGGCTGGGATGACTTGCTCGTCAACTGTGCTAAACGCGTAGCCGAGCGCATGCAAAGTCAGCCGGGCGGCATCGCCGGGCGCAGCTGGGGTGAGCGTAACACCGCGCGCATCCAGCACCCGATCAGCCGCGCCCTGCCGGGATTTGTCGCAAACTGGCTGGATATGCCGAAGGACGCGCTACCCGGCGACACCAATATGCCGCGCGTACAAGGACCGGACTTCGGCGCCTCGGAGCGTTTCGCGGTCGCACCAGGCGATGAAGAACATGGCTATTTCGAAATGCCCGGCGGACAGAGCGGGCACCCGCTCTCGCCGTATTATGGTAGCGGCCATACGAACTGGGTTGCCGGCAAACCAACACCGTTCCTGCCTGGTCCGGCCGAGCAGACGCTGCATTTGCGCCCCGTCACGAAGGCGCCACAATCCTAAATCCGGCAGTTGACCGCTCTTTTTTCAATTCATTTGTCAGTTAAGCGCCATGAACGGTAATGACGTTTTACCCCCCTTGATCTTTACCTTTTGGCGAGCTCGCGATACCCCGTCCAACTGCCGGATTTAGCCCGGGTGTTTCATAAATTCGCGTGATGATCGCGCAAGATTTTATTTTGTAGCGGGATTGTGAAAGAGTGGCGTAGTTATTCATACGCCCGGCTGAACAAAATTTCCATACGAAACAAAAGACCAGCGAGGACGCGCGAATTTATGAAACATCCGGGGGAGGATAATTCGAGACTCCGGTTAGCGAGGCTCGCCGCGTTCATGTCGTGATAGCTTGCGCCATGCAATTGGGCGAGAGGCGCATATCAGCGATCTGTTGTCTCCATTGCCGAAGCTCATCCCGGCCTTGGCTCGGTGGCCTGGATTCCCTTCTCGTAACAGGTATAGATGTAGATGGGCAGCGCCAGTTCCCCAAGATGATGGTCAACCAGCGGCCGCACCACATCCCAATCCAGACCGCCCGCGCCGGTCGCAAGGCGCGGCAATGCCAGGCTGGTGAATCTGTCATATTCCAGCAGATAACGCAGTTCACGCAATGCCTGATTGACATACTCGGTCCTGGCACTCCCCGGTCCGCTGCCCTGACTATGCAGCGCTTCGTGAGTGAGCAGATTGATAATGCGTTTATTCATTGCGCCAGACCACACCCACGCATCGCCGGATTTTGGCTGTGTTGTATGGCAAAAGTGCCGGAAATCTTTGACCATGGCCGGCCATTGCTCACCCAGGCTCAGGGCCAGCCCTTGATTGAAACAATCATCGGGGGCAACCCCGTGGGCAATGACCTGAGCATGACTCAACAGAATATCTCCCCTTACCTCATGAATCATGTAGCCTCCAGTGATAGAGACAGTTAAAAACACAGTATAGCAACTTAATTTTTATTTGCTGACCGCGCCTTTATCCCGCGCATATAGGAAGATCGTCCTATATACAGGAAGTAAAATTCTTTATAAAATTTAATAGTTACCCGTGAAAACTTGGCTAAATGCCAACTGGGATATGAGCACCGATCCCATAAAACCGGATCTTAAGGAGCTATTATGATCAAACCATTTTTCACCCTCTTGACTGTTGCATTTTCCGCTACCGTTTGGGCAGCACCGGTTCCTGCACTCCAAACCCGGATCGTCGCGACTGGCCTTGACCGGCCCGTGTTCGCCACGGCGCCTGCGGGAGATTCGCGGCTGTTCATCGTCGAGCAGGAGGGCGTAATCAAGATTCTTCAAAATGGGACTGTACTACCCGCTCCGTTTCTCGACATATCCGGCTCGGTCGATGCCGCGGGAGAGCGCGGTCTGCTCGGCATGGCGTTCGATCCGGGCTTTGCCACCAACCGGCGCTTCTATGTAGACTACATAGACAAAACCACTCTCAATACAGTGGTCGACACCTATCAGGTCAGCGCAGCACTGCCAAACATCGCGGACGCTGCCAGTAAGCAAACCGTGATTACAATCGAGCAACCCGCCGGGTCGGTCTTCCATAAGGGAGGATGGATAGGCTTTCGTCCCGGCGAGGCCGCTAACCTGTACATCGCCTCAGGTGATGGCGCCAACGACACCGCCGGCCAGAACCTCGCCAGCAATCTCGGCAAGATACTGCGCGTCGACGTTTCGTCCGACCGTTTCCCTGGCAACACCGCACAATATGGCTACACGATCCCCGACGGCAATCTGGCAAATGGCAACCCCGAAATCTATGCTTACGGACTGCGCAATCCATACCGGGACAGTTTCGACCGTGAGACCGGAAAATTCTATATTACCGACGTTGGGTCAGACGACCGCGAAGAGATCAACATCGGTACCGCTGGCGCCAACTATGGCTGGCGCACGTTCGAGGGCACACTTTTGAAGTTTCCCAACGAATTGCCGATTGCAAACCACACGCTGCCGATCTTCGAGTATGACCATGATGGTGGCGGCGCGGCGATCATCGGCGGCTACGTGTACCGTGGCGAAGCGATCAATGGGCTGGAAGGCACTTACTTTTTTGCGGATATCGTAACCAACGAGGTCACTTCGTTCCGCTTCACTGACAATGCCGGCATTACGGATCTCACCGACCGAACCGCTGAGCTGCTATCCCCAACCGGTATTTCCGGGGGTATTTCTTCATTCGGCGAAGATGGCTTCGGTAACGTGTATCTGGTCAGCATCAGCAAGGGCCAGGTTGGAATGATAACCGCCGTACCGGAGCCGCAAGGCTATGCGATGATGCTGGCGGGACTAACTCTGATTACGCTATGGGTCAGACGTAGAGAAAAAAGCGCCGGGAGCGCCACAGTGCTTGAGCTTATTTCGGCTCGCAGAACGTGATTCTGTTGCTGAAGGGATCGGAAACTTCAGTTCTTTGCCCCAGGGCTGGTCATTGATACCGGGCTTCATATAACGATAATCCTTGCTGGTAAGCTCTGCGTGGAATGCCGCGACGCCGGTCATGTAGACAAAGGCGCGGGCGCCCGGACTGGCGTCACCCGCATTCTCGCTCAGGTGTAGCGTCACGCCGTCGCGCGAAACCTGACAATAGAGTGGGAAATTGTCATCGAACCGGTGCTCCCAGTCGACCGTAAACCCGAGAAAGCCCTGATAGAATTCCATCGCCTTTTCGATCGAGAAAATACGGAAAACCGGAATCGCTGGCTGTAGCATTGTGCCATTGCCTGCCATGTTTCCTGTCTCGTTCTTCGTAGCGTCGATTTTAGCGGTCAGCACGTTCCAGTTAGCGAAGCCAAACTGACTGGCAACAATCTCAAGGGTTTCACTGTGGGAAACTTCAATTTTCCTGTTGGCAAACGCCTGCCGCAGGACCTTCGCCATCAATTTGGCATCGTGAAATGTACGCATGTCATCATCCTCCCATTAGCGACGAACAGGAAAGTCAGTGCCCGCATTGCTGACCCGCTCGTCATCAAATGTCGAATGGCAAGGATGTGTCAGTATGATTCTGGACGCATTCACCTTGGCGCTCGCGCATCGCGGACGGCTGGCCGCGTCCGGCCAAGTACCATGATAGCCGCTCAGCCTTCGGTTAATCAAGCGCGAGATGGTTTCTCAGGTATGTAATAGAAACGTTCAAGGTTAAATTC
>JBKJYB010000398.1:0-6468 GCA_046716045.1 Nitrosospira sp. | reverse complement strand
GGATCAGGTACCGTAAGCGCACGAATTTCCCATTCCTCGCGCAATGGGCGCTCGAACTTGGGCCCCTCACCATCGGAGAAGTAGAGTCCCAGCCCCATCGCATCAGGAATAGTAAGAATGTCCGAGAACAGTATCGCGGCATCCAGCGGAAACCGAGCCAAGGGTTGCATGGTAACTTCAGTGGCAAAATCTGGATTCTTGCACAGTGCAAGAAAATTACCGGCGCGGGCGCGGGTTTGATTGTATTCAGCCAAATAACGGCCGGCCTGGCGCATCAGCCACACAGGGGTGTACTCGGTAGGTAGCCGCAGCAGGGCTCGCAGCAGGGTATCGTTTTTTAGTTTTTTCATCGGGATCTATTTAATCGCTAAAATTCAGCGGGGAAGCATTCCTTGCAGAACTTATGCCCATCGGGACAATAACCAGCGCTGTGTGGCTCAATATGATTCCATCAAGGCTTCTCCAGCAGATGGCGGTTGCCGCCTCCCCAAACTGTCGATATTACCAGCGATTGGCTTCCGGGTACATTATCCCTGATGAATAGGTGGCGATATTGGCGATTAATACTTTACGTTTATCAGCATTTGTTCCGATGTTGCGGCTTGCGGATGAAACACATCATTCACTCAGATCTCCTCAATGGCGAACAATCGCCGGTATTCCCGAATGGCATAACGATCTGTCATGCCTGCGATGTAGTCGGCAATCGCCTGTTGCCCATCCTGGGAGTACTTTGTCTGATATACGGGTGGGAGCAGCCGGATATCGGAGCGGAACGCGTTAAATAGCATCTCGATAGTGTGACGTGCTTTGGTGCTCATGCGCGCTACTTGGTAGTGCCGGTAAAGGTTGTCGCGCAGGAATCTTTTCAATTCCTGCTGCTCCCGCAAGATTTGCTCGCTGAAACCAATCAGGATGGGCGCCGCCCGCACAGCAGACACGCCATCCAGACGCGCGTCGGCGATATTTATCGCGCTTTGCGTGATCAGATCCGCTACCAGCGTATTGATCATGCGCCGTACGGTTTCATGAACCAAGCGCCGTCCCGAGATTTCGGGATACAGTTTTTTTGCCATCGCCAGGTGCCGGGAGAAAAGCCCGACTTGCTCAAGCTGCTCCTGCGTAATAAGACCCGAGCGTAAGCCGTCATCGACATCATGGTTATTGTATGCTATCTCATCGGCAAGATTGGCAAGTTGCGCTTCCAGCGATGGCCGCTGGTCTGAGAGAAAACGTTCGCCCACATCCCCAAGTCTTCGGGCATTTTTCCTGGCACAGTGCTTAAGTATGCCTTCACGCGTTTCAAAACATAGATTCAAACCATCAAACGCTCCATAATGTTCTTCCAGCACATCCACCACTCGCAGAGATTGCAAATTGTGTTCGAAGCCGCCGCAGGCTTTCATGCAATCGTTCAGTGCATCCTGTCCCGCATGACCAAACGGGGTATGACCTAAATCGTGCGCCAGCGCAATGGCTTCAACCAGGTCTTCGTTAAGATGCAGATTCCGGGCGATGGAGCGGCCGATCTGCGCCACTTCCAGGCTGTGTGTCAAGCGTGTACGAAAAAGATCTCCTTCGTGATTGACAAAAACCTGGGTCTTGTATTCAAGCCGGCGGAATGCGCTAGAGTGAATAATGCGATCGCGATCGCGCTGGAATTCCGTACGGCCGGGGGAAGACTCTTCCCCGATAGAGCGGCCACGCGAGTTTGCCGGGGATACTGCATAAGGCGCCAACTCATGCATTGGCGGTACATTCCTGAAGCATTTCCGTGAGAACTCCCGCAGGCACATCGGAGTGGACCACGGCTTCACCAATCTGCTGAAGTAGAATGAAACGCATTTTTCCCCCCGCTACTTTCTTGTCCAGCCCCATAAGGTGCAGGTATTTTTCCGGGCCAAGATTGGGAGCGATGACAGGAAGTCCGGCCCGCACGTAAATTGTGCGGATCCGCTCCACATCAATCTTGCCGATCATGCCCATGCGCTGTGACAATTCCGCCGCCAGTATCGTACCTGCCGCCACGGCTTCACCGTGTAGCCACGTGCCATAGCCCAATGCATTTTCAATTGCATGGCCGAAGGTATGTCCCAGGTTGAGTAATGCTCGAACACCGCTCTCATGCTCGTCAGCTTCTACAACTTCGGCCTTATTCTTGCAGCTACGGTGTATTGCCTCGATTAGCACCTCAGGATCACGTGCCAGAAGTTTTGGCATGTTCTGTTCGATCCACACAAGAAAAGCGGAATCCCGGATCAGACCATACTTGATAACCTCGGCAATGCCCGCGCGCAATTCTCTTTCAGGCAAGGTTTCCAGCGTTGTGCTGTCAGCCACCACCACCCGTGGTTGATAAAAAGCACCGATCATGTTCTTGCCGAGCGGATGGTTAATGCCCGTCTTGCCACCGACCGAAGAATCAACCTGTGCCAGCAGCGTGGTCGGAAATTGAATAAATGGCACGCCACGCAAATAGGTTGCGGCGGCAAACCCGGCCAGGTCACCGACGACCCCCCCGCCAAGCGCGATAACCGGAGTGCCGCGCTCACAGCGGCTTGTCAGGAGCGCATCAAAAATAAGATTGAGCGTTTGCCAATTCTTGTGCTCCTCCCCGTCAGGAAGAATGATGGGGACTGACGCTACGTCATGACCTGCCAGGGCGCTACGTAGCCTTTCCAGATAAAGCGGCGCCACCGTGGTGTTGGTCACGATTGCAACCCGCTTCTGCGGCAAGTGGTTCAGAATAAGTCCGGTCTGGCTCAAAATGGCGCTGCCGATATGTATCGGATAACTGCGCTCGACCGGCGCAGAGGCAAGACCTACTGTAATAGTTTGCATGGTTTAGCGGGCTTCGAAGGGCTTTGAAGGGCTTTGACGCACGATCTCAGCTTTTCTTCCCCGCCTTGCTGATAGATAAGCTTTGTATCCGGACAATTTCATGAAGAGATGGCAAGTCATTCTTAAAATGGTTTCACTACCACAAGTATCACCACCGCAATCAGAATCACCACCGGAATTTCGTTGAACCAGCGATAATAAACGTGACTATGGCGGTTACGATCATACTTGAAATCGGCAAGTAACTTGCCGCAGTAGAGGTGGTATGCGACTAGTCCGATTACCAGCGCAAGTTTGGCATGCAGCCATCCGCCGGAAATACCATACCCCAACCAGAGCCACAGACCGAAAAGGATCGTCAACACCGCACCCGGTGTCATGATGCCATAATAAAGTTTGCGTTCCATCACCTTTAAACGTTCGATACCGGGCGTGTCATCGCTCATGGCGTGATAGACAAACAGACGCGGCAAATAAAACAGCCCGGCGAACCAGGTCACCATGAAAATGATGTGTAGCGATTTTATCCAGAGCATCTAACTTTTAAACCTGAATCCGTCAGTTGACCGCTCATTTTCAGTTTATTTGTCAATTAAGCGCCAGGATCCACAGTGATTTTTCGCATCACTTGACCTTCACCCTTATGGCGAGTTCGCACGGGACCAGTTGCCGGATTCAGGATAATACTATACCGATCAGCATTAGCGGATGAATTAAGATTCCTTCGGAAATACTTACCCTCCGAACTGCATCGGAAGCGTAAGAAACGGATTCCTGGAGTAGAGGTCAAACTGTGTAGTTCAATGGCGCTGGCGGCGAGCGATATGGAGAAGTGGGCCGAATTCCGGCGCAGAGATACCTGGAGGAGCTTAAAAACAATGACGCAGCCGTAAAGGAACTCATCGCAAAACTTGGAAACGGAAACGCTACGCTTCTCTTTGGCCAAGGAGCTCAGCCACAATAACGCCGTCGTGTTGAAGGAGTATCTGGAAACGTTCCGGTAAAGTCCCTTTCATTACAGCCGTTTACAGCTGGACAGGCTGCTAAATCGCGACAACCTCTAAATCGGGTTCTATCGATCTCAGCAAATTCTGAATGCCTCTAAGCGTACCCGAAATTGAGCTCGGGCAAGTGCCGCAGGCGCCCTGGTAGTGTACGCTGAGTTTATTACCTTCGAGGTCGAGCACATGGAGATCACCGCCGTCATTTTGCAAGTAGGGGCGTATCTCCTCATCGAGCAGCGTATTGATCGTTTCAAGGCGCTGCTGATCCTCGGGACTCAAACCGGCAATGGCGCTAGTTGCCGCTGCAACGGTAGCGGCGGATTGCGAAGTTGCTGCAGGCGCGGCGCGGATCGGGTCGGCGACTTCGCGGGCCAGGTCCTGCCAGTCGGCGCCACCATCTTGCGTAACCGTGATCCAGCGATCAACATAGAATACATTGGTTACATGATCGATATCAAATAACGCCGCGGCGAGTGGATCATCCTGCGCCTGCTCGGCATTGTCGTACGAGTGTGTCACGCCCCAAGTCAGTGGCTCCTTGAGAATGAATTTCAACGCATTCTTGTTTGGCGTACCCTCTATCTCAGATATCTTTGGCATGCTCTCCTCCTATTAAGCATCACCGATCGCGGCGTGCATTGGATCATCTTCCGATTCCGTCGAAGTAATGGTCACGGAATTGAGCGCCGCCTGCAATGTATGCCACGGCAGAATTGCACATTTGACACGTGTCGGAAGATCGCGTACCCCGGCAAAAACCGTGAGCCGCCCCAAATGATGATGGCCGTCAAGGTTGAGCTTGCCGACCGCCATATCACGGAATTCCTGAATCAATGTTTCGGCGTCCGTACGTGTCTTGCCTTTTACGACAGTAGTCATCATTGAGGCCGACGCCTTGCAAATCGCGCATGACTCGCCATGGAAAGCGATACTATCAATGCACTCCCCATCAAGATGGAGTGCAATGTCAAGATGGTCGCCGCACAGCGGATTATGACCGACGGCGTGATGACTTGCGTTATCCAGCGTACCGTAGTTACGCGGCTTCTTGTTGTGGTCGAGGATAACCTCTTGATAAAGTGATTTCGTAATCATTACGTGAAAATCTTCTGTACGGTGCGAAGGCCTCTGATAAATGAATCTACCTCGGCCATCGTGTTGTAAAACGCAAAAGAGGCACGTGTCGTTGCCGGTACCTTGAGACGCAGCATCACCGGCTGCACACAATGGTGGCCCGTACGTACCGCGATCCCCTCCTGATTCAGGAGCGTGCCAATATCATGCGGATGCACGCCCTTAACCTCAAACGACAGCACCGCGGTTTTCATTGCGGCGGTGCCAATAATACGCACACCCGGCACACGGCTTATCTGTTCGGTCGCATAGTTGAGCAGATCAAGCTCTTGCGAAGCAATTGCATCCATGCCGATCGCCAATAAATAATCAATCGCGGCACCAAGTCCGATCGCGGCCGCAATCGGGGGCGTACCGGCTTCAAACTTGTGCGGGATAGTATTGTAGGTGGTCTTTTCGAACGTCACCGACAAAATCATATCTCCGCCACCCTTGAATGGCTGCATGCGCTCGAGCAGCTCAGCCTTTCCATAAAGCACGCCGATACCGGTCGGGCCGCACATCTTATGGCCTGAAAAAGCATAGAAATCGCAGTCGAGGTCTTGCACATCGACTTTCATATGCGGCACTGCCTGCGCACCATCGATCAGCACCGGGACTCCGCGCGCGTGCGCGAACGCGATCATGGATTTGATCGGATTGATCGTACCCAGCGCGTTCGACACGTGCATCACGCCGACGAATTTAGTGCGCTCGTTAAAAAGTTTCTCGTACTCGTCGATAAGAAGCTCGCCCGCATCGTTAATTGGCACAACACGGATTTTTGCCCCTTTCTCTTCCGCCAGCATCTGCCAGGGTACTATATTCGAATGATGCTCAAGCGTAGTCAAAATGATTTCGTCACCGGCCCCAATGAACTTGCGGCCGTAGCCGTGCATCACCAGATTGATCGCATCCGTGGTGCCGCTTGTAAAGATGACTTCCCTGTCTTCGCGCGCGTTGATAAAGCGCTGCAACTTGCGGCGTGATTCCTCGTATTCCGCAGTTGCTGTTTCTGACAGATAATGCACGCCACGATTGATATTGGCATGTTGCGTGGTCTGATAACGCACCAGACGGTCGATGACTGGCTGCGGCATCTGGCTGGATGCCGCGTTGTCGAAATAGACCAGAGGGTTGCCGTCGACCTGGAGCTTGAGAATCGGGAAATCAGCCCGGATTTTTTCAACGTCAAGCATCAAGGTGAATTGTGATTCCAAAGCGGACTCTATAAGCTGCATAGTTCAGTTTCTCTGAGTTTGCTCGAGTACCGTCTGCTCAAGCCGGTGTTTCAGCGACGCAATCGATATGCGATCGATGATTTCGGCGCCAAATGCATAAGTCAGTAAATTGCGTGCCGTGATCTCGGATAGTCCGCGGCTCTTGAGATAAAATACTTCCTCGGTATCGAGTTGGCCAACGGTTGCTCCATGTGCACATTTCACGTCATCCGCGAAAATTTCCAGCTGCGGCTTGGTATCAACGCGCGCCTTCGCATTCAGCAGCAAGT
>JBKJYB010000397.1:0-2587 GCA_046716045.1 Nitrosospira sp. | reverse complement strand
CTATCAAGGTGATCAGACCGACCTGAAAGTAGATATCATTGGGCATCCCACGAATTAAAACGGCAAGCAGCGCGCCCGCCAGCGCAAAGGGCACCGCCATGATAACGGCAAGCGGCAGCGTCCAGGTTTCGAATTGTGCTGCCAGAATGAGAAATACCATAATGATGGCGAAACTGAAAGCAAGGATCGCGGCCGAACCGGTGCGCTTTTCCTGATAGGCCTGTGCTGTCCAGGCAATTTGATAATTATCCGGCAAATTCTTTGCCGCAATCTCTTCCACCAGTTTGATAGCGTCGCCCGAGCTTACGCCCGACGCACCACTCCCCATTATTTTCGCGGAAAGCAGGCCATTGTAACGCTCAAGTTGCTCCGCGCCCGCAATAGTGCTGATTGTGCTAAGTGCCGACATAGGCACCATCTCTCCGGATTGTGACCGCACGTACACTCTGCCGAGATCCTCCGGTTTCATGCGGTATTGAGGTTCAGCCTGTAATTGCACACGATAAGTACGTCCGGATTTATTAAAATCATTGATATAGAGCGAACCCATGGTGCTCTGCAAGGTGGCATACAGGTCGGTAATCGACACTCCCTGCGAAATTGCCTTGGCTTCATCCACTTCAATAAAGAATTGCGGTACGGTAGGCCGGAAAAAAGTGGCTATACCGGCGAGACGTGGTTCCTGATTGAGTGCATCAATGAAGTTGTTCACGACAACTGATAATTGCAAGGGACTCGCGCCACCGCGGCTTTGCACATAGACTTCAAAGCCTCCCGCGGTGCCCAGACCACGAATGGCTGGCGGATTAAATGCTATCGCTATGCCGTCTGGCTGCTGCATGCCGATACTGGACAGCTTGTTGACGATATCCTCCGCTGTGGCGGTGCGCTCCGACCAGTCTTTAAATGCAACGAACATGGTAGCCGAGCTGGTTTTATTGCCCCCGCCAATAAGATCAAAGCCATTGACCACAAACTGGTGCGCAACAGCCGGATCTTCCGCGATAGCGGCGCGTACCGCTTCAGCGGTTTTGGTTGTTCGAGCCAATGTTGCGCCGTCAGGCAAAATTGTTGCGGTTACTACATAGCCCTGATCTTCAGGCGGCACAAAACTGTCAGGAACTGTTTTAATCAGGTAGATTGAAACGGCGATGATACCTGTGAATACGAATGTTCCAATAATCTTGTGTTTCAAGGTTGTGCTGACCATGCGGATGTAAAAGTTGGTCAGGCGGCTGAAGCCGTTGTTAAACGCGCGAAAGAACGCGGAGTCGCCATGCGTATGTTTCAGCAGGATCGCGCATAACGCGGGTGTGAGCGTCAACGCCACCACACCGGATATGGTGACCGCGACCGCGACTGTCACTGCAAACTGGCGATATAACTCGCCGGCAATGCCTCCCATGAAGGCCACGGGCACAAATACCGCGCACAGCACCAATACAATCGCCACTACGGCGCGTGCAACCTGCTCCATCGATTTGATGGCGGCTTTCATCGGCGACAATTTTTCTTCGTCCATCAAGCGCTCGATGTTTTCCAGCACGACAATCGCATCATCCACCACGATTCCGATAGACAGCACCATGGCGAACAGCGTGAGCGTATTGATGGAGAAGCCAAACACCCACAAGCCGGCGAACGTACCAATGAGGGAAATGGGTACCGCGATAATGGGAATCAGCGTGGCGCGCCAGCTTTGCAGGAAAACATACACAACCAGAACAACAAGGATCATCGCCTCGCCGAGCGTTTTGACCACTTCCCACATTGAGGCCTTAACAAATTTGCTGGTGTCATAAGGCACGACATAATCCATTCCTTCCGGAAAATACTGTTTCAACTCCTCCATCTTGGCCATCAGTGCGTTGGCCGTATCAAGCGCATTCGCGCCGGGTTTCAGAAAGATAGGGATACCCGCGCCGGGCTGACCGTTCAGTGCCGTGCGCACGTCATAACTGAGTGCCCCGAGATCGATCCTGGCAACGTCCTTTAGATAGAGAACACCCTGGGGTCCATCGGCACGTAAAATGATATTGCCGAATTGTTCAGGTTCGAGCAGCCGGCCTTTGGCGTTAACGGTATAAACCAGTTGCTGATCCGCCGGTGCCGGTTCCTGGCCTATCTTGCCGGCGGCATATTGCGCATTTTGTGAACGAATAGCCGCGGCGATATCTGATGTGGTCACTCCCAGTTGCGCCATGCGATCAGGACGCAGCCAGATGCGCATGGAGTAGTCCTGTCCCCCGAAAACCAGCGCATCGCCCACACCTTTGGTGCGTTTCAGCTCATCCAGCACATTAAGCGTGGCGTAATTGCTTAAATATAGGGGGTCGTATTTTCCTTTCTCCTTGGAGATCAGCATAAAGACCAGCAGAATGTCATTGGAACGCTTTTGTATTATCAGGCCGATGCGGCGGACTTCATCCGGCAAACGCGGCAAGGCAATATTGACACGATTGCTTACGTTGAAAGTTGCCTGGTCGATATCCGTACCGACCTCAAAGGTTGCGGTGATGGTTAGCGTACCGCTGGAGTCGGCACTGGAACTGAAGTACAGTAGATTGTCGACGCCGCTCAACTGCTC
>JBKJYB010000396.1:0-6237 GCA_046716045.1 Nitrosospira sp. | reverse complement strand
CGCATGCAGTCTCCTTATGGGTAGAGCCCCCCGAGATGCGAACCCGGTGGGGCAAGGTTGAGAGGTCGGTACTATACTGAACCACGACAAAAATATCAATCAGCAATAGTATTTATCTCAGATAATCCACTAGGACGCGAGATGATGGCGAGGCAGGTTGCGAGACTGTTTTGGCGGTTGGGAGAAGTCCATAGCTTGAAAATGGCCGCAAACTGACCGCCAGCACTCGGGTACGCTCGGAGAGCCGCCTAATGGATTATCTGGGTTTAAAGCGGCATTTGAAATGGAAAGATCCACAAACAGAATTAATCGAGAATTTAAATTCTGTCTTTTCTCGATACCCGCTGCCGGCGTGTCTCAAACAAGCAGATACCAGCGCTGACTGAAACATTCAGGCTCTCCACGCTACCCAGCATGGGAATGGAAACAAGCTGGTCACAGGTTTCGCGCGTAAGCCGGCGCATGCCTTTCCCCTCCGCACCCAGTACCCAGGCAATTGGCCCATCCAGCCTGGCGCAGTTAAGATCGCTGTCCACGTCGGCAGCGGCGCCCACCACGGCTATACCGCGCTGTTTCAATTCTCGTAAGGTACGAGACAGATTGGTTACGGAAATGTACGGCACGGCGTCGGCGGCACCACTCGCCACTTTGTGCACCGTGGCCGTGAGTCCAACTGCGCGGTCTTTTGGCGCAACGACAGCGTGAACACCAAAAGCATCCGCCACTCGCAGGCAAGCACCCAGATTATGCGGATCCTGGATGCCGTCCAACACTAAAAGTAATGCCGGTTCAGCAAGCGTGTCGAGCACATCTTCGATATCCACATGGCTGCGGGACGCATCTATATTTGCCGCCACGCCCTGATGACGGGCATTACCGGCCATCGCCGCAAGCCTTGTCTGATCGCAGGAGATCAATCGGATGCTTTGCACTTCGGCGAATTTTGCCAAATCACGCGCACGCTGGTCGCGGCGAGTAGAATCAAGAAAAATTTCTTTGATGCTGCCGGGATTCTGCCGCAGGCGGCTGGTAATCGCATGGAAACCGAATATAAGGCGGACGTTAGACATTTTCTGAACACGTGTTGTATGTGGACCGGTGGAGTGTGGCTTTCCATCCTGATTGATTTAGCCCCGGATGTTTCGTAAATTCGCGTGATGATTGTGCAGGATTTTGTTTTGCAGGGAGATTTTGTGAAAGAGTGGCGTAGTTATTCATACGCCGATTGAACAAAATTTCCATACGATACAAAAGACCAGCAAGGACGCGTGAATTTATGAAACATCCGGGTTAGGTCGAATCCTTGTCACCATTTCCAGCCAGTACAAAATCGATCTTGCTGGATTCCAGATCCACCCGCACCAGCTTGACCCTGAGTCGATCGCCAAGACGGTAGCGCTTGCCACTGCGCTCGCCCAGCAACATGTGCTTGGTCGCGTCGAAATGAAAATAATCGCTGGGTAACTCGGAAATATGCACCAGCCCTTCCACATAAATGCCGTCCAGCGCCACGAACAGGCCGAAACCGGTTACGCCGCTGATGACCCCGTCGAAACATTCACTAATCCTGTCCTGCATGTAATAACACTTGAGCCATGTCTCCACATCGCGCGTTGCATCGTCCGCGCGGCGCTCTGTCTGGGAGCAATGTATGCCTAGTTCGTGCCAGCCGCCAGGCGAGTACACGGTGCCACTCAACACCGCCTTGATAGCGCGATGCACCAGCAAATCGGGGTAACGTCTGATGGGTGATGTGAAATGGGTATAAGACTCGTAGGCAAGTCCAAAATGACCAACGTTATCGGGACTGTAAACCGCCTGACGCAAGGATCGCAGCATTACGGTCTGCAACAGTTGCGCATCAGGTCTATCCTTTATCCTAGTCAGCGTACTGGCGTAGTCCTTGGCACTGGGCGCATCGCCGCCGCTTAGCTGCACACCGAATTCCTTGAGGAAATCACGCAGGGCAACAAGCTTTTCCGGCGTAGGGCCTTCATGGACACGATAGACTGTGGGTTGTTTGTGCTTTTGCAAAAAATCCGATGCACATACATTGGCCGCCAGCATACATTCTTCGATCAGACGATGGGCGTCATTCCGCTTTATCGGGAGGATACGTTCGATTTTGCCCTGAGCGTTGAATATCATCTGCGTTTCAATGGTTTCAAAATCGATCGCGCCGCGTTTCTTTCTTGCTTTCAGTAGAACCTTGAACAATTTGTAGAGCAACTGGATATGCGGCAAAAGTTCTTGATATTGCTTCGCGTCCTCCCCCTTGGGATTGTCCAGCATTTCTGCCACTTTGGTATAGGTCAACCGGGCGTGGGAATACATCACCGCCGGATAAAACCGGTAGTCACGAAAATCTCCCCCGGCATCCAGATGCATCTCACACACCATGCATAAACGCTCCACTTGCGGATTGAGTGAGCATAAACCATTGGAAAGGACTTCCGGTAACATCGGGATCACGCGTCGCGGGAAATATACCGAGTTGCCGCGATTGAGCGCCTCCCGATCGAGTGCATCATGCGGACGCACGTAGTGACTGACGTCAGCGATGGCCACATATAATTTGTAACCCTTCCCGTCGCGCTCGCAATACACCGCATCGTCAAAGTCTCGCGCGGTTTCGCCGTCTATGGTCACTAGCGGCAGGTGACGGATATCCTCTCTTTCCGCCAACTCTTCTGTTAGCACCTTCTCGGGGAATCTGGCGGAAAGTTTTTCCACATCCGGGGGAAACAGGTGAGGGAGATCATGTTTGCGCAAGGCGATTTCAATTTCCATTCCCGGCGCCGTGTACTCACCCAGAATCTCGACGATGCGGCCGATGGGTTGCGCATGTTTGCTCGGCTGCTGGATGATTTCCACCATCACTACCTGGCCAGCCCCGGCACTCATGGATTCTTCCGTGGGTATCAGAATATCCTGGCTGATGCGTCTGTTCTCCGCCTCTACAAACAGTATTCCATGATCGGCGTGCAATCTTCCCACCAGTTGAGTGACGGCACGCTCAAGCACTTCCACAATAGTCCCTTCCCTGCGCCCGCGCCTGTCCACGCCAATTTCGCGCACCATCACACGATCGCCATGCAGCGCCTTGTGCATTTCCTTGGCACTCAGAAACAAATCCGGACTGCCATCGTCGGGTACCAGGAATCCGAAACCATCGGCGTGGCCCTGTATCCGACCCTTGATAAGATTGAGCTTCTCCACCACGCAGATATCGCCCTTGCGGTTACGCATGATCTGACCTTCGCGGACCATTGCGGAAATACGGCGGCTAAAAATTTCATTTTCTTCTTCTGTGATTTCGAGCAAGCTCTGCAATGCTTCCTCATTCACGGGCACACCCTGCTCTTCCAGGATTTGCAGCATGAACTCCCTGCTTGGCAGCGCATGGCCGTAACGTTGTTTTTCACGTTCAAGGTAAGGATCCAGATTGCGGAGTTCGCGTTTCTTCTTGATTGACAAAGCAATGATTTCCTATAGAATTGGCGCCTCTATCCCGCGCCTCTGTCCCGTATCGAGACAGGAAGCAGGCATCGCCCAGATGGCGGAATTGGTAGACGCACTAGGTTCAGGTCCTAGCGGTGGCAACACTGTGGAGGTTCGAGTCCTCTTCTGGGCACCACGATGTAAATACGCTTTCCGTTAAATCGCAAGCGCGTTGTCGTTGTATTTGCGGAAGGTGCACGGTTTTTCCGCATTTCTGGTGGATGCTATACCGTTAGACTTCAGGATTATAGCAGGCGGCACACGGTATCGAAGAAAAGGTTGAGCAACGTCAAGGGCTGTGCCGCTAATAATGAACGGTAACGCCCCTATGGACTGTGGCGGAAAATTATCGGCTTCGTAACGTTTTCCGTGGTTTCCGCAGCCAAAATAGCGTTCCATTTTCTCGCGAACAGCCACAGTTATCGGATGCCGCCGATTTTGATATTTTCCAGCTGTAAAATCTTACAGCTATCCATGATCTTCAATCCGTTGTCTCATAACGTTGTTCTCAATCGAATAATAGGTGACTGAAAATATCTCCTGAATCCGGCAGCGGCCGCTCATTTTTCAGCTCATTTTTCAGCTCGGCGCCATGACCAGCAATGATTTTTTGCCCCGCTTGACCTTCACCTTATTGGCGAGTTCGCGACAGGGCGCATTATACGATTTTTGCGGCACATGGCAGTGTTGTCGGTAATGAGTGTCGTACAAAGGGACCCCGTGAAGCGAGGATCGGGCGGCGTAGAGGGTGCCACGGCCGCGTTCGGGTTCACGGGCTGCCCGCATCCCGCTCCGGGGTTGCACGTTCCGTCGAAACGCATCGCTCCATCCCGCGCACCCGCATCATTCCGCGTGTTTCGCGTGGTTGCATTTTGCTCCGCATTCCAAAACTCGCACACTCCACTCTGGCAAACTGCCGGATTCAGCATGATTCTTTCGGAAACGAAAAGTCGCAGGTACCGGTTGCGGAAATCACTGCGACACCTTAACTCTCGAATAGTTGAGTGCAAGCCATCAACCCCCTTTTTCGCCATGACGGTACCAGCACAAGCCTGGTTACCGCCATATCACATATCCCGCAAGAAACGGAAAGCCCCATTTAATTCCATTTTATACAAACGATGCCGTAATAAAGCAAGGGAGGTTCTTGGCATTGCAGTCCAATCTCACCGCGAACCCCGGTTTCTGTTGACACAACACGGTGAGACAAATTTTTCTACGGAAGTGATGCAAAGCGATGTTGAAACCAGCAGATTACTATCAAAACTACTGGAGTTTCTTCTAATGAATGACGTCGTTGCCGCTTTTAATGAATACTTTGAAGTTATTGATGCTCGTTCCCCGGAATTGTTACGTCAAGCATTTCATCTGCGCTATCGGGTTTACTGCGTTGAGCAACGTGCCCCGGGGTTCGAAGCGTCAAAGTATCCCACGGAGATGGAAAGTGACGACTACGATCGTCATTCATCCCATATGCTTTTACGACATCGCCCATCCGGAGAATTTGTCGGAACTGCGCGCCTGATACTTCCCGACCCGCTGGATCCAAAAAAACCGTTTCCGACCGAGCAGCACACCCGGCTTGATCCCGCCCTCATTGATATGAGCAAAGTGTCGCGGCGGCATATCGGTGAGATATCGCGTCTGGTCGTTATACGACGATTCGCCCGCCGCAGGGACGAGCCACTCCATGCGCTTGAAAAAGGAGCGAACATTGAAAAATGGAGCCCGACAAATCAGCGACGCTTCCCTCACCCTCTGTTGGCGCTTGCAGTTGGCATCATACGTATGTCGGCTGAACACAATATCACTCACTGGTTGTCTGTAATGGAGCCCTCGTTGAATAGATTGTTGGGCCTCTACGGGCTCCAACTCGATCCAGTGGGACCAATAATCGAACACCATGGCCAACGCGGGCCCTTCTACGTCGATCTAGTCAAAATGCTGGACAGAATGTACAAAGACTACAACCAGTTTTGGGAGCTGGTTACCGACTACGGCAGGATCAGGCCAATATCCTGCGAGTACACGCAAAGTTCCGTATCAAATTCTGAACGTTTGCTGGAGGTGGTCGAGTGATAGATCTCAAAAGATCTCCACAGCTTTACCCCTGGCATCTGTTATCAACGTTGTTGGGTAAAGGCTAAACGATAAAAAGGCGACAGCTTGCAAATGCGGATGCGCTCAAAACCTGGCGTATTTCGGTTTTGCTGTCTATTTCTATTTCTATTTCTATTTTGATGATCTTGATCCCAAGTGGGCCTCAGCGGACGGCGCGAACGGATAAATTATATAACTCGTGATAACTAGAATAAACACTGGCCGCCTCATTTTACTGTTCTGTCTGTTGCTCGGCACGATTTATGCCACGAGCATGGCTTGGGCGACGGAACATTATGAAATTGTAACCAACCCGAGCGTGAATGAGAAAACGCTCCCCAAGAGTTCTCTCCGCGCCATTTTCGGTATGCGCCTGCATACCTGGCCGGACGGCACGGCAATCAGAGTGTTTGTAATGCCTGACGATGCGCCGCTGCATGCCACCTTCTCTAAAGAAAAACTGAATGTCTTTCCGTATCAATTGCGCTCCGCATGGGATCGGTTGGTGTTTTCCGGCACGGGCCAGGCACCCGATACCGTAACGTCGCCGGAAGAAATGCTTGCCAGGGTTGCGAGCACGCCTGGAGCAATCGGCTATTTAATCAAATCCAAGACGGATGGCAGAGTCAATGTACT
>JBKJYB010000395.1:0-2716 GCA_046716045.1 Nitrosospira sp. | reverse complement strand
ATCGTAGGTCTGCTGGCGATCCTCAAGGCTGGGGGTGCGTATGTGCCGCTGGACCCGGAGTATCCGCAGGACCGGCTGAACTACATGGTGACGGACAGCGGCATTGGCTTGCTGCTGACGCAAAGCCATATCAAGGCGCGCATCCCGCATCTGGCGCACTGCGCGGTGCTGGAACTGGACACGCTGGAACTGGACAGCGAAGCGGCAGGCAATCCCGGAATAGCCCTGCATGGCGATAACCTTGTATATGTCATCTATACTTCCGGTTCTACCGGCAAACCCAAGGGCGTGGCTGTTGCTCAGGGACCGCTGTCGATGCATGTCCAGGCCATCGGTGAAGTTTATGGCATGACGGCGGAGGATCGGGAGTTTCAGTTTGCTTCCATCAATTTTGACGGTGCACACGAACGCTGGCTCGTGCCTCTGGCTTTCGGCGCCGCATTGATGCCGCGTGACAATGATATCTGGTCCGTCGATCGCACCGTTGCCGAGATTGCCAAACATCGGATAACAATCGCTTGTTTTACCCCCGGATATTTGCATCAATTGGCTGAACTGATGGGCAATGCCGGCCGGAGTTTGCCGATTCGTTCCTATACCGTCGGCGGCGAAGCAATGACCCGTGCCAGCTTTAATTTTGTGCAAAAGGTTCTTCAGCCGCCGCGTATCATCAACGGATACGGCCCTACCGAAACGGTTATTACACCCTTGATTTCGAAAGCCTATCCTGCAACCGGATTTGAGTCTGCCTACATGCCGATTGGCCATCCCGTGGGGGACCGGACGGCTTACATACTTGATTCTGATCTCAATCCGGTTCCGCAGGGTGTAGCGGGAGAACTGTATCTGGGGGGCGCCGGATTGGCCCGCGGCTATCTCAATCGTGGAGGGCTGACCGCGGAGCGTTTTGTTGCCGATCCCTTTAATGAGAAGGGAGGGCGGCTGTACCGCACGGGGGATCTGGCGAGATGGCGAGCGGATGGACAGATCGAGTATCTGGGGCGGCTGGACCATCAGGTCAAGATACGAGGTTTCCGCATTGAACTGGGAGAAATCGAAGCGCAGTTGCTTTTGCAGCCCGAGGTGAGGGAAGCGGTGGTGGTTGCCGGGGAAGGGCCAAGCGGAGCCAGGCTGGTGGCGTATGTTTCCCCGCAAGCGGGCGCCCACGTTGACAATGGCACGCTGCGCGAGGCGATCGGCAAGGCATTGCCAGACTACATGATTCCTGCGGCGATTGTGGTACTGGAGCGTTTGCCGCTGAATCCGAACGGCAAGGTGGACCGCAAGGCGCTGCCCGAGCCGGAATTTACCAACATCGGCCACTTCAACAACTACGAGGCGCCCCAGGGTGAGGTGGAAGAAGTGCTGGCTGGCATTTGGGCCGAGGTGCTGGGTGTGGGGGAGGTGGGGCGCAATGATAATTTCTTCGAGCTGGGTGGTGATTCGATACTCAGCTTGCAGATAGTGACCAAAGCGCGCCGCACTGGCTGGAAGATGACTCCCCGGCAATTGTTTGAACGGCAGACCATTGCCGCGCTGGCCGTAGTGGTTACACGGGCGGAGGGGGTGGCTGAAACGATACGGAAGAACACAGGAATAGCTCAAGCGGATGTGAGCGGCACCGCACCCCTGCTTCCCATCCAGGTTGAATTCTTCGAACAGGAAATTCCTGCCCGACATCACTGGAACCAGGCCGTGCTGCTCAAAAGCAGTCAGCTTCTGGATATCGGATCTCTGGCTCAAGCGTTGGAAGTCGTGATGCGTCATCACGATGCCCTCCGTTTTCGCTATGTAAAACAATCGGCCGGCGACTGGCAGCAGACCTGCGGCGAACCCGTTGCCCAAGGTTTGCCGGGTCTGCCATGGGTACGTCACGCCGCCAATGCCGAACAGTTCGAGGCGTTATGCAACGAGGCTCAACGCAGCTTGAATCTGACGGAAGGTCCGCTGTTGCGAGCCTTGGTCATCGAAATGGCCGATGGTACCCAGCGGCTGCTGCTGGTTATTCATCATCTGGTGGTTGACGGCGTTTCCTGGCGTATCCTGCTCGAAGACTTTCAGAATGCCTATAATCAATATCGGACAGGAACGCCGATCACACTGCCTGAAAAGACCAGCGGCTACGCGATATGGGCACAACGACTCCAGAACTACGTTCATAGCCATGCGGATGAGTTGCCTCACTGGCAAAGCCTGATAGATATACCCGTTTCCCTGCCCAAGGATTATCCACAAGGCCCGAACAACGTTCATCATCAGGCCAGTATTATCCTCAGGCTCGACCGCGTGCAGACGCAAGCCTTGCTCAAGCAAGCTCCCGCAGCCTACCGTACTCAGGTTAACGATCTTTTACTTACCGCGCTAGGAAGTGCCTTATGCCGGTGGAGCGGGCACGAGAAAATCCTGGTCGATCTGGAGGGTCATGGACGCGAAGATTTGTATACAGACATCGATATTTCGCAAACGGTGGGCTGGTTTACCAGCCTTTACCCGGTGACCCTTGATCCATCCGGTGATTTGGATCAGAGACTCAAGCGCATCAAGGAGGGCCTGCGGCAAATATCCAACAAGGGACTGGGCTATGGCTTGTTTAAATACCATGGTACGCCGGAACAGCGGCGGGCCTTGGCATGCGTACCCAAGGCAGAAGTGGTCTTCAACTATCTGGGGCAGTTTGATTCCAGTTTTGACGAAGCATCGTGGACGCTGGCGACCG
>JBKJYB010000394.1:0-5724 GCA_046716045.1 Nitrosospira sp. | reverse complement strand
CGCACCCCGGATAAACCGCTAATTGCCCCGAATGAGATAATCGGACTATGGCCACCCCTTCATTACCTTCTCCCCCTTTGCTGATTATCCGGCTGAAACCCTCTATGCGCCTTGCCGTAATACTGAGTCTTGCCCATTTTTCCGCTATCGGGCTACTGTGGCCGCTGATGTTGCCGGTGGCGGCCAAATTCATAGGTACCGTCATACTCGCTGCCAGCCTTGTTTTCTATTTGCGGCACTATGCGTTGCTACGCTCGCCTCAATCGGTGACGGGGCTCGAACTATCGGATGAAATGACCTGCACGCTCGAATTACTGCGTGGGGAGCGAATTGCCTGCACTGTGCTCGGCAGCAGCTTTGTCGCGCCTTATCTGACAGTGCTCGAACTGAAGCCGCTAAAAATCCTGGAACCCGGGGAACCCATGCAACCCCTGACTCCTCCAGTTCTCCTGGCTCCCCTGCCCCCGCTGCGAAGACTCTCCGGGCGCAGCGTAGTAATTCTGCCGGATGGAATAGACGCGGAGGCATTCAGGCAGTTGCGAGTACTGTTGCGGTGGAAGTGGAAAGATCCGGAATCATCAGTTTAGAAACCTCGTGTTTTATGGCAACCCCAACATCAGTTTCTCTGAATCCGCTCCAAAATTCCACCCTTGGCAAAGTGTATTTTCCGGGCCTGCTACCAGCCGCCAACAACTTCGTCCACGGTGAACAGTTCCAGGGAAGGGAACTGATTCGCGTACTTGGCGCCCGCCTGCGCATCGCGCGGGCGATAATAGTGCTTGCCCGCGATGTCCTGGGCCTGGGGCGTGTAGAGGTAATCGATATAAGCGGTAGCCACTTCACGCGCGCCGTTCCTGTCAGCCACTGCGTTCACCACGCTGACCGTAGGTTCAGCCACTATCGACGCGGAAGGTGTGATAATTTCAAATTTATCTGTCTCCCCTGTGCTGGTTTGGCGCATTAGCAGATGGGCTTCATTCTCCCACGTCAACAGCACGTCGCCGATATCTCGCTTGACAAAGTCAGCGGTTGCCGGCGATCTGACATTCGTGAACAATTTCCTGACAAATTCAAGTGCGGCTGCTTCACCGCCGCCCGGTTGCCTGAACGCATACCCCCACGCCGCTAGGTAATTCCAGCGACCACTGTCAGAAATCTTTGGATTGGGCGTGACCACTTCTATGCCAGGGCGCAGAAGGTCATCCCAGTCGATCAGTTCCTTGGGATTTCCCTTGCGCACCAGAAATACGATGGTCGAAGTATAGGGCGAGGCATGCGGTGAGACGCGAGGCATGTTTTGCGGCAGGGTTTGATTCCAGGCGGGAGCAATGAACCGGTTTTTTTCGCGCAGCTTGCCCACATCGTAAGACAGAGCAAGGGTTGTGACATTGAGACCATCGAGTACGGCGCGTATCGGTTTCCCCGATTTACTCTGAGCCAGCCTGACATTGATCTCTACACCGGTCCGGGCTTTCCAGTCGGCGGCGAATGCGTTATTCAAATCCGTATATAGCTCCCGGGCTGGATCGTGAGCGGAGCCAGGAGACAAAGTTTGCAACGCGGCATACGCGGCACCCAGACTGACCAGGGATATCAACGCGATAACAGCGATATGGAATTTGTGGGATTTAATGAAAGACATTTTGATTTCCTCCAATGCTGATAATCAGGAGGAAAATCTAGCATCCTTCTTTCCCGTATCTAACCAAGAAAATATGCATAGCTTATCAGGCAGGCTCCGAGTAAATCCCGCATCCACATCCGGTTCCGCATTCCCCATTTTCGGGCGGCTAATGCAAGCATTCGTTATCCATAAAAGAGATAAGCAAATGAAATGTTATTGGTTCCCTGTAAAAGGCGTAGCTGATAACTTTAACGCCGTGGTTATCTTCTCCTTTGTTTCGATTCGTGACGCTGGCCATTGGCTGGCGCCCTTTTTTTCCCGGAGACCACCAAAACCCATGAAAATCCGATCCCGTTCCACCGCTGGAATATAATAATTTAATATAAGTTAATAATAATCTGCTATATATAGCAAATAGCGCCACCTCGCGTTAATTCGCGCGTCAATATCAGTCACACACCTAACCAAGGAGAATGAAATGGCGGATATCCATCAAGGACACACAGCGCTGGGAGACGTAGCGGCACGCACGCTTTCCAATGCCACTAAAACCGTTCCTCAACTGCGGCTCATCACGCCGCGCTGGCTTGTTCACCTGCTGCACTGGGTACCGGTTGAGGCCGGTATTTACCGTGTCAACAAGGTAAAGGATCCCGATAAGATCGAAGTGGACTGCTCCAACAAGGACGAACGCGAACTGCCCAATACTTTCGTGGATTACGAGGAATGGGGACGGGAATATGTGTTGAGCGCGGTAAATACCGTAGTGGATGTACATACTCGCGTTTCCGATCTCTACAGCAGTCCGCACAACCAGATTCACGAGCAGGTTCGCCTGACCATTGAAATAGTAAAGGAACGCCAGGAAAGGGAGCTATTGAATCACAAGGAATATGGCCTGCTCAACAATGTAAATGACTTCATGAGAATAAAAACGCGATCGGGTGCACCCACTCCTGATGATCTGGATGACCTGATTGCACGCGTGTGGAAAGAACCGGGTTTCTTTCTGGCACACCCGCAGGCAATCGCCGCGTTTGGACGCGAATGTACGCGCCGTGGCGTGCCGCCCCCGACTGTAACCTTGTTTGGCTCACAGTTCCTGACTTGGCGCGGACTCCCGCTCATCCCCTGCGACAAGATTGACGTGGTCAAGGGCAAGACTTCCATCCTGTTGCTGCGCACTGGAGAAAGCCGTCAGGGCGTTGTCGGATTGTATCAGCCGGGTTTAGCGGGCGAACAAGGCATGGGGCTCTCGGTGCGTTTCATGGGCATCAATCATCAAGCCATCGCTTCTTACCTGATTTCCCTGTATTGCTCGCTGGCGGTATTGACTGAAGATGCGGTTGGCATACTCGAAAATGTCGATGTGGGCAAATATCATGAGTACAAGTAATCGACCAGACGTGGGTGAGACTTTGGGCGGTAAGCCCGGCTATCTTCCCGATATGGGGGAGCTTACGCGCATGGCGAACGAGATGTTTTCCACTCCGCCGGGCGTGGAACGCGTTTCCACCAACTCTTCCGGCGTGTCTTCCGGCGCTACTCCCGGGGCAGGCGCCGGTGTTCCCGGCTCATGGTCTTCCACAACGCCCTATGAGGTTCCGCATTCGGCAGCAGCTTCCCCCATACGGGAATCCAGGGTGCGTACCAAGCCTCCTTTCGGGACTCCGCATGAAGTTCCCCATTCGGCAGGATCGGCTCAGGCTCTAAGGATTCCAGCACTTGGTGTGGAGCTCCCCTACGCCGATACATTTGCCGCGTTCTCGTTGCCACTTCCCCCGGAACTGAATGCCCCCCCGGCCTTATTGCCATTCAGCATCATGCCCGGCACCAATGCCCGTCCATCCGCTGACACGGGCGCTTTGCCCATCAACCTCGCTGGCGGATCGCCATTCTACTTCCTTGACGAAGCCATGCCATTTGGCGGGGGTGCCCGCACGGGGCAAATACCGGTAATTGCATCGGCACACCCCGCGTTTGACGCTAACGCCGTGCGGCGCGACTTTCCAATCCTGAGGGAACTGGTGAATGGCCGCCCGCTGATCTGGCTGGACAATGCCGCCACCACGCAGAAACCGCAATCTGTCATCGATCGTCTCACGTACTTCTACCAGCACGAAAACTCCAACATCCACCGCGCAGCGCACGAACTGGCGGCACGCGCCACCGATGCGTATGAGGAATCGCGCGAGAAGGTACGCCGCTTCCTCAATGCCCCGTCCGCTGATGAAATCATTTTCCTCAGGGGCACGACCGAGGCGATCAATCTTGTTGCGCAGAGTTGGGGCCGGCAAAATGTCAACGAAGGGGACGAAGTCGTCATCACCTGGCTGGAACACCATGCCAATATCGTACCCTGGCAAACGTTGTGCAACGAAAAGGGCGCGAAATTGCGCGTGGCGCCGGTGGACAACGATGGCCAGATATTGCTCGACGAATATCAGAAGCTGCTCGGCTCGCGCACCAAGCTGGTATCGTTCTCGCACGTCTCCAATGCACTGGGTACCATAACGCCGGCGCGCCAGATGATTGAAATGGCGCACCGCGTGGGAGCTCGCGTCCTGGTGGATGGTGCGCAGTCGGTCTCGCATATGCGGGTGGATGTGCAGCAACTCGATTGCGACTGGTTTGTTTTCTCAGGTCACAAGGTATTCGGTCCCACAGGCATCGGCGCCTTGTTCGGCAAGGCCGAATTACTCAATAACTCCCCTCCCTGGCAAGGCGGCGGCAACATGATCCAGAATGTCACTTTCGAGAAGACGACCTACCATGGTGCGCCCGCGCGTTTCGAGGCTGGCACGGGCAATATCGCCGACGCTGTGGGGCTGGGCGCCGCGATCGACTATGTGGAACGTGTTGGCATCGACAACATAAACCGCTACGAGCACGACCTGATGGCCTATGCAACCCGCGGCCTCAATACCGTGCCCGGTCTGCGGCTTATCGGCACCGCGCCGGACAAGGCGGGAGTATTATCGTTTGCGCTGAAGGGATTCGCCACTGAAGAGGTCGGCGGAGCCCTGAACCGGGAAGGCATTGCGGTGCGCGCCGGTCATCACTGCGCGCAGCCTATCCTGCGACGTTTTGGCTATGAAAGTACGGTACGTCCGTCATTGGCGCTGTACAATACTTATGCGGATGTCGATACGCTGGTCGCCGCGCTGCACCGTCTACAGGGCGGCCGCTATAATTACTGAAACAAGAATTTTATAACATTCGGTGAAGCCTGCCCGTATCCAGAGGATAAGGGTAGGCTTCACCACTATGTGAATATGAGCAGACGGAACAGAATTACAATATGAATCTTACAACATGAATTTTCAGCAGCTACGCATCATCCACGAAACAGTGCGTCAGAACTACAACTTGACCGAGGCGGCAAATGCCCTGTTTACATCGCAATCCGGCGTCAGCAAGCACATAAAAGATCTGGAAGATGAATTAGGCATCGAACTGTTCGTGCGCAAGGGCAAACGGCTGCTCGGATTGACCGATCCAGGCAAGGAACTGGTGAAGATCGTCGAGCGCATCCTGCTTGACGCAAAAAACGTCAAGCGCCTGGCGGAACAATTCAGCAATAAGGATCAGGGACGTCTGACTATCGCGACCACGCATACACAAGCGCGGTATGCATTGCCCTCCGTGGTGACACAATTCAAGAAGGCGTTTCCCAACGTCCACCTCATCCTGCATCAGTCCAGCCCTGGTGTGATTGTATCGATGCTGCTTGATGGCGTCGCGGATATCGGCATCGCCACCGAAGCGCTGGAGAGTGTTGTGGAGCTGGCGTCTTTTGCCTATTACTCCAGGCATCACGCAGTCATTGTGCCGCCCGGTCATTCGCTGGAATCGGTGCATCCGCTAACGCTCGAGGCGATTGCCGAATTTCCGGTCATTACTTATCACGAAGGTTTTACCGGGCGGTCAGGAATCGATGAGTCCTTCGCAAAGGCGGGAATCGTACTCGATATCGCGATGTCGGCGCTGGACGCCGACGTCATCAAGACCTACGTCGAACTCGGGCTGGGAGTGGGTATCGTGGCCTCCATGGCATTCAATCCGGCGCGGGATACGCGGCTCCACCTGCTCGACAGTTC
>JBKJYB010000393.1:0-3324 GCA_046716045.1 Nitrosospira sp. | reverse complement strand
TAGAAGCTGCGGAACGATACGAAATTATTTACCAGGTTGAATAAATCGCGGTTATAGCGCAGCAGTTTTTCCACCGAGCGGATTGCTTTGACCTCGGTTTCCACCGCCTTGTCCTGACTAATCAAATTATTGATTGCCACCTTATGTCCGCTGCCGAAAATCTCGCGCAAGCGCTCCCCGCCGAGTTCCTCCGCGGAGCAGGCCGGTTTAGCCGTTTGCCATGCGTCAAACGCCGCAAACTTGATGCAAAGTGCAGCCCACTGCGCGGCGAAAAGACTGTCTTTTCTGCCAAATAACGGAACAATGGCTTGCTCACTCAGTGCCTCAACCTGTTTCTGCCAGGCGGGATTAATGCCGGAGATTAATGGCAAGGGCTTATCGGGTTCCACCGTCGCCAGCGGAAAATTCGCAATATCGGTGTTTTGCGCCGATAACGTTTGTGCTGCGATATTCTGATAATCCTCTGCCGAACGGCTTAATGGTACCGCTGCACGCGCATCATAAGCAGCCAGTTGACAGCGCGTGAAGTAGTCGCTGACCTTGTCTTTGATGGCATGGAAAGCATCGGCGGCCGCTTGTGTCTTCTCGCCCAGAAACCGGATATCAGCATCACCGTCTCCACTGGCTTGCCAATCCGAATAAGCGGCAACTTCGGCAAAAAAAGCATCAGTGATTTCCTGATTGACGCCGGCGTTCCCGCTTAAATCCGCAACTGAGCCGCGATACTTGATAATGTCTTCGACGGTTTTACGCAATCCCGCATCCGCAATCTGGCCGGTATGAATCACGCCATCGCCATTGAATTCCAGACCCGCGACAAATTTCTCGATATCAGCCATGTCAGCAAGGGAAATTTCTGTCGCATCATCTTTACCCAGACATTTAAGAATGTACTGCGCTGAGACGAGTACCTGCCGCCCCTCTTCACTGCTATCGTCTATATCGGTTAGCGCCACAGAATCCGAACCTTTGACCAATAGATCGGCGTTCCTCAGCAAACCGCCTGCCCAGGCGATGGCTGAAAGTATTTCATTCGCATGCACATGCGCATCCGCATCATGGTCAATCAAGTCGAGTGTTTTGTTGTCGAACTCTATCCCGCGTGTCGGACAACTCAGTGCCACCCATAGCTTTTGATCCAGTTCCTTTAAAGCCAGCAAATCCGCGCCACTATCAATTTGCACTTGATCGAAACCGCCTGCGCGAAAAAAATGCCATGTATGCGAGGAAGTCATGATCTATCCTTGTTGTATATTCGAAAAATGCAAGTCCCCTTAAGAACTTATAGCTGTAAAATTCGAGTATTGCAAGATGAAAACGAATCCGATTTCCTTAAGGTGCCGGCAAATATAGGCCGCCGGGAAAACAGGAAAACGAATTACTTCACGCCGGGCCCGGTAACGCCATCAAAGCCCAGCTTTATCAATGTCTTCTGCTCCGCCTCGTTTTGCACGGCAACGGCAATGACGATAATACCAATGCTGTGAGCCAGGCTGCACAAACCTCTCAGGAACTTCTGATTATTTTTTTTCTGATTGATGCCGCGCACGAAGCTGGCGTCGATCTTGAGATAGTCGAGGCCGAGATCGGTGAGTTTCTGGAATTCGCCGAAATGGTGGCCAAAGTGCTCTATGCCGATACGGCAGCCGAGTTCCTTGAAGGTGCGGCAGAAGTCACGGAAAGCTTCAAACTCGCGGAAAGCTCCGTATTCCGGCACTTCAAGCCAAAGCCGGCGACATAGTTGTGGATATTGGCGCAGCAATTGCGCGAGTTTGTTGCGAAAACCCCAATCGGTAATCGTTTCAATGGAGAGATTGACCGCTAGCTCGCCGGCTTGGGACTGCAAGGGTTCAAGGGCGTGACGGATGACATTCAGATCAACCGGCCCGGTGAGATTGAGGCGGGCAGCGATGGCGATAAAATCGCTTGCAGCCAACCAGTCCCCATCGCGCTGGGCTTGGAGACGGATAACGGCTTCCTGATGCAGTTGCGCCCCGGCCGGATCAACCACGGGGTGAAGCACCAGCTTGAAGCGATCTTCATTCAGTGCATCGTTGAAGATATGGCGCCAGTCACCGATATTGGCGGCGGGCATAAGACGATTACCGGATTGCCCGGTGATAACATGCCAGGCATTGATACCCTGCCTCTCGGCAGTGGCCAGCGCGGTGTCGGCACTGGCCAAAAGCTCATCCGGTTTATCGCCATGTTGATAACGAACGGCGCCGATGTGGCAGAAGTCGGCGATTTCACCATCGGTTTGTGGCGACAGCGCAGTGAGTTCCAGGGTCAATTGATTTGCGAATTGACCGGCATTATCGATATTCGGAATGATCAGGACAAAATCCGACCCGTTCAGACGGGCGGCCAGACGATCCGGCGTCTCGCTGGCAACGTTTCCCATGAGCGATCCTACCTGACAAAGCAGATTGTTAGTCCCGGTGTGACCAAGTTTCCGGTTAATTTCCGCCAGATCGTTGAGGCGTATGATGAGAAGAATACCGCTTTGTGCGTCGCCTGGGGCGGTCTCCTCGCCAAGCAATATGCCACGGAGATGGCTCATGAAGTAGTCACGGTTGGCCAGGCCGGTAACGGGATCATGATGGATTTGCTTGTGCAAGGCTTCCAGTCGCGAAGTCTCCTCGATAAACCTGTTATGCAGGCGTCTTACCAAATCATTTATAGCGTGGGCAATACTACGCAGTTCCGGTATGCGGGGTTCGGATATGGTGAGGAAGCGCCGTTCCGTAATAGCCTCAGCTTGGCCGACCATCGCGGCCAGCGGCCGCTTGATGCCATGTAGTATCAGCATACCGATGAGTCCGCTGAGGGCGCCTGCTATCAGAAACCAGATTATCAGTGTTTCAGTTTGCTTCCAAAGCGCCTGATGGGCGAGGTGAGTGTGACTGACCACCTTGACGACGCCAAATTGCATCCAGCTGTCCGAAATTTGAGCGCGGCCTGCTTCGGCGTGTATGGGGAAGAGATCAATAAACCATGCGGGGACGGTGTTGTCTATCCGATCTTGTACCCGTTCAGCGACTACGTTGCCATCAGGAGAGGTAATCGAAATAGTCTCATACTGGCCACTATCGAAAAGTGCCGTAATCTGCAGCCCGATCGTAGTGGGATCTTTGCTCAGTTGAGATATGGAAAGGGCGAGGGAATTGGCACTATCGACGTTTTTTCGATGAAGCTGCTGCTCAAGATAGCTTCGTGTGCTGTGCATGCTTACAGCAAAGCTGCCTACAAAACTTGTTAGGGTGACCAGTATAACGGCCAACCAGAGTTGTCGAAAAAGAGACATTGAACGCCTGATTTTTT
>JBKJYB010000392.1:0-3311 GCA_046716045.1 Nitrosospira sp. | reverse complement strand
ATGTATTAGGAAAGCACGTTGTCCGGGTGATAGTACGTTTCGGTAGCAAGTTACATCAATAGCGGGTGGCGCGGTTATACGACACTCTTCACTTCTAGGAGGAAACAATGAATGCCACGATAGCATTGAAACGGTTGGAGATCGTAATTGATGAGGAAAAGCTCGAAGAGCTGATAACCATATTGAATGAAGTCGGCGTGCGCGGCTATACATTCGTCAGGCAAGCGGGTGGGCTTGGCTCGCGCGGTACACGGCGCCCTGACGATCTCTTTTTTGAACAGACGAATGCCATGTTTATTCTCGCCTGCGAAGAAAAACAGGCGGAGAGACTTGTTACGGCACTGCGCCCCAGGTTAAAGGAGTTTGGTGGGATGTGTCTGATTTCGGATTGCGAATGGGTGATTGGACCTGCAGTTTCGTACTGATTCATCCATTACGTCCGAAAATTTGGCTGGGCACGTCCATTCTCCTGGCAGCTCAGCCGATGGTCATCTTTGCCGGCAAGACCGACTTACATTTAATAATGTGACAGTTCTCGGATGTGGCGCCCAATGACAGGGCTGCAGGATCACAATTACTACTCTGCCAATACGTCGCAGATTATGCAGTGTAATTATCTGACATAGCGTCGAGTGATCGGAAGCATTTGTTTGCTCAGAAGAGGCGGAGTCATTGTACGGTTATCCAAGGTTCATTCCATAGGTTTCATTTATTCACCTGATATGAGCATGCAATGGCGAGACCTGTGACGGGACGTGAATTTGTGAAGGCAGCGAAGGAAAAGATCGTGGCGGCTAAAACGGTTGATGCCCTGCGCGCAGCTCAGGCCTTACTTCTACCGCTGGAGTTCGGACTGTCGTTGGAACAGACGGCCACAGTCATTGGGCTATCCAAGAGCCGGACAGGAAAACTAAGGACGCGGTTTCAGCGTATCGAGATCGGTGTCGAACAAGTCAAAACAAAGAAAGGACTTCGTAACCATGCGCGAATGAGCTTGGATGAAGAAGTAAAATTTCTTACTCCCTTCATTATTGAGTCTCAAAATACAGGTGCCCTTCATATTCAACAACTGAAAGCAGAACTTGAGCGATGCGTGGGCAGGTCGGTGTCGACATCGACGGTTTATCAGCTACTCAGGCGCCATGGATGGTCAAAGCTTGTACAGCATCCAAAAACAGATATGGAGGTAGCGCAGGCATGGAAAAGAATGAGTTCGAAAAAATAAACATTACGCAAGAAAAAGCATTGATGATCGTGTGACATTGCGTGTAAATTTTAGGTTCATCGCATCCACCTGCCCATCTGTCAAGCAATGCCCCTTTTTCAATGCTATCGGGCATGCAATAAAGTCCGGAGAGAGGCTCCGCGTGAAGGAACGCTTAATCTCCGGACTCTCCAGTTCTCTTTCGTACGTTCGCTAGCTGAACCATCGTTTCACGCGGTTGCCCGACCTGAATTTCTTTCCGATTTTCATCCAGTGTAATAGGAAGAACTTCGGGCCAAATCCGGGCGAGTGGGCGGTGTCTGCCGCATGAGAAAATCCTCTCAGACGGCGCAGGCGCCATGATCCTCATGCAGGGAAAACGCTGTCATAGTTATGCGGCTTTTCACTATATACATAGCTGCTTTTTCAGCAAATAGAACAGTCAGCTGCCTTCAAAGCCTCCAAAATCGATTCTTGCGCTGACGTTATAGTATTTCACAAGAGATGTGGTTCGAAATGAATTTCAGGCCCGGAATTGTTCCCCAGTTTTTGATTATCGCAGCGCACCCATCATCACTACTAAAGACCGTATAGAAGCTTGATAAGGGTGGCAACAATATCAATTCCCCGCTTCGGATTATTTAGCATCTCATATAAACTAATTAAATTAATCAAAGATAACGAAGCTGTAAAAAACTTCACATATCGATCCCCTCGCAATATGACCTGTTTGCTTATCTCATACTGATGAATGTAGCATATTTTATATATGTTAACTATAACATACTGTATATAAATAATAATATTATAGATATAGGCATAAATAATCACATTCTGCATGGTTATCTACGCCTTATATGATTGCGATAAATATATATCTTCACAAATAATTGACAAATATAGAACATATTCTTCACAGATGTAGTGATATGTTAACGTTGCTTTTAATATGTTAACAAAAGAAGGGTTAAACAATGAATTCATGTCAAGGACGGTTGCGTAAGCTGCTACGCGAGGGTATCGGATCTGGACATGAATGTACTTTAGAAGGACTTGAAGTCACCCGGAATGACGAGCTGCTGGTCGAACCATGAGTTCCTGTACTTCAGATCAGCCGTTCGTGACTGTACGGCAGCAGAGGTTAAGGAAGATAACGGAAGCAGTCACCGTGGCGGTTTGTTTTTTTGTATGTAAATCTTTTTGATATTTAATTTTTTTTAAAAAGGATAGGTACTATGAGTTCATATACTGCAGAGAATCCACTTTCGCCATCGGATGATCACCGATCCGGCGAAGCGCTGGAATCCGTTACCCCCACAGGATCGGCTGGGTTTCAGGCTAAGTACGTTGCCCGTGATATTCAGGCGGGAATTATAACGGGGGCAATGGCAATTCCCCTGTCCGTCGGTATTGCCTTGATGTCCGAATATCCCATCAAGGTGGCCCTGGCGACCGTTGCGTTCGCCTGTTTCATCGGCTGGATCAATGCTTTCATCAGGCCGGGCAACTACATTGGCACTCCTGGGGTGGCGGCGGGCCTGGCGCCAGTCCTGGCGATGGGGGTTCACAGCTTTGGCATCGAAAACATGGCGTTCGTTATTTTCCTGACCTCCGCCATGCAAGCGGTGATATGGAAATATGATTGGCAAAAATATATTCTGCTGGCGGTGCCAAGCTATCTTGTCGAAGGGCTGCTGGCAGGGGTCGGTTTGAAGATTGCCCTCAAGTTTCTGACATTTACCTATGAGCTGCCCGCCGAGCAAGAGTCGGCTGATGCATTCTGGAACGGCGCGCGTATACAAATGGCGCTCATATCCTTAGCCGGTTTTGCCATGTTTGTGTATCTGTTTTCGAAATTCAAGGACACGAAGCCAGCGATTCCTTATTTCCTGCTGATCGGGGCAAGCATAGCACTTGCACAATTCATGCCCATGTCCATGTTGCACGTGGATGATGTAGACCTTGCACTGGCTTTGCCGATACCGCACTTCGACAGCGGATTGACCTGGATGTATGTGATCGGCTTTGCGGCCATGCTGGCGGTGATCGACGTGATAGAGCAGGTCATGAGCAACGCCGCCATCGAGAAAATAGATCCGCTAAAACG
>JBKJYB010000391.1:0-6730 GCA_046716045.1 Nitrosospira sp. | reverse complement strand
ACGTAGTCCAGCCGATCCATGTACGGCAATGATTGAATATAGGTTTTGTACTCGGCCAGCTTTTCAGTCGCGCGATGCAGAAGACCGATGTGCGGGTCGGCGCGTTGAATGACTTCGCCGTCCAGTTCCAGCACCAGGCGCAATACCCCGTGCGCCGCTGGATGCTGCGGCCCGAAGTTCATGGTGTAGTTGCGTATCTCAGCCATGCTTAAAAAACCTTCGCTGCGGAGACTTCATTCGCTATCTCCATAATGCTCTTCGCGGATTACGCGCGGCGTGATCTGGCGCGGTTCGATGCTGACCGGCTGGTAAATTACCCGTTGCTGGTCGGGGTCGTAGCGCATTTCAACATTACCGCTCAAGGGAAAATCCTTGCGGAACGGATTGCCGATAAATCCATAGTCGGTGAGAATGCGACGCAAATCCGGATGGCCCGTAAAAACGATGCCGTAAAGATCGAATGCCTCCCGCTCGAACCAGTTAGCGGCTGGCCATATATCAATCACCGAATGCAGAACCGGAAATTCGTCATCATCGGCGAACACCTTAACCCGCAACCTGCGGTTATGGCTGATGGAAAGCAGGTGATACACGGCAGCAAAGCGTTTGCCCTCCCAGTCGCTCCCGGAGAGAGATTCGGAACCATAGGCTGAATAATCCATTCCGCATAAATCGATGAGAATTTCGAAACCCAGGTCAGGATGATCTCGCAGAGTCTCCATCGTCCACAACATATCGGCGGGAGACACCGCGATCGTAAGCTCACCCAGTCGCTCACTGGTGCTGACAAGTTTACTGGTCAACACATTCTGAAGGCAAAGGGAGAGTGTTTCCAGACGAGAGGACGACATATATGGCTCAGCGGGCGATGGTATTGGTGCGATGGATCTTGTTCTGTAACTGGATAATTCCGTAGAGCAATGCCTCCGCCGTTGGTGGACAGCCGGGAACATAGATATCAACCGGCACGATGCGGTCACAGCCACGTACAACAGAATAGGAATAGTGATAATAACCGCCGCCGTTGGCGCAGGAACCCATGGAAATCACCCAGCGCGGCTCGGCCATCTGATCGTAAACTTTACGCAGTGCGGGCGCCATTTTGTTGCACAATGTGCCGGCCACAATCATCACGTCCGATTGACGCGGACTGGGGCGGAACACGACACCAAAACGATCAAGGTCATAGCGTGAGGCGGCGGCCTGCATCATTTCCACCGCGCAGCAGGCGAGACCGAAAGACATCGGCCACATGGACCCGGTACGTCCCCAGTTAATGACATTATCCAGACCCGTGGTAACAAAACCTTTTTCCATCACGCCGTTAGTGCTCATAACGTTAATCCCATTCCAGGGCACCTTTCGTCCACTCGTAAATAAAGCCGACAACGAGGATGCCGAGAAAAATTATCATTGCGACAAAACCGAATAAGCCGATCTCATCCAATACCACCGCCCATGGAAACAGGAAGGCAATTTCCAGGTCGAACAATATGAACAAGATGGCAACCAGATAATAGCGCACGTCAAATTTCATGCGCGCATCTTCGAACGCTTCAAAACCGCACTCATAGGGCGAAAGCTTCTCGCTGTCGGGATGATTGGGGGCAAACAACCAGCCAAGCGCCATGGGCACCACACCTACGGCAAGACCAATCAGAATGAATAACAGAATAGGAAAATAATTTTCGAGCATCGGTATTATCAAAAATAAAGGACTAGAGACCAGGTTATCATTTATGCTCTACGCATCTGTTTACCCTGATTCTCAGCCCTATCCCATAATTGGTGCCGACGGCGAGACTCGAACTCGCACAGCTTTCGCCACCGCCCCCTCAAGACGGCGTGTCTACCAATTTCACCACGTCGGCGATTTAACTTGAGTTCTAGTCTAAGGCGTAATTATATTAGAACGCAGCTTTAATTAATTGTTCAATTAACTCATCATAAAAGAAAGTTATTTTGGTATTTCGGTGGCCTTGGAAGCGTCTCCTTCAGCAGGAGCCGCCGGGGCCGGCTCTACTGGCTTGGCTGATTGAACTGGCATCGCTTTATCCATAACCCCTCCCCCTTCTGTCTTGTGGCTGGAAAGATAGGTAAGCCCGAGACTGGTAATAAAAAATACCGCTGCCAGCGCACCTGTCGTCCTGCTCAGAAAATTTGCCGAGCCGCTGGCGCCGAATAAACTTCCCGACGAGCCGCTGCCAAAGGCGGCTCCCATATCGGCACCTTTACCATGCTGCAACAAAACCAGGACAATTACGGTAATGGCCGATAATACATGTACTACCCAAATGAGTGTTTCCAACGCCTACTCCAAAATGAGTTAATTATTTGCCGCCCGGCAGATTGCAATGAATTCATCAGCAACGAGCGAGGCGCCGCCAATCAATCCTCCATCAATGTCCGGCATGGCGAATAGCTCCTCAGCATTATTTTCCTTGACGCTGCCGCCATAAAGGATCTTTAGCCCGGCAGCCACCTCGGGATTGTGAGTTGCGATTCTGCCGCGAATGAAGGCATGCACGTCCTGGGCCTGCTCGGGGGTGGCGGTTTTACCGGTTCCGATCGCCCATACCGGCTCATAGGCCAATACCGATTGAACCAGCGCGTTGATACCTGCCGATTGAATTATCGCGTCCAGTTGCTCCGCCACCACTTGCTCGGTAATGGCGGCCTCACGCTGATCCAGCGTTTCGCCAACACATAGAATAGGTATCAAGCCAGCCGCCTGAGCCGCTCTGAACTTAAGCGCCACCGTATAGCTATCTTCACCATACAATGCACGCCGTTCTGAATGACCGGTGATGGCGTAACGACAGCCAAAATCCATCAACATGGCCGCCGATACCTCACCCGTATAAGCGCCTTTGTCATGCTGACTTACATTCTGGGCACCCCACTGGATAGGTGTGTCCCGCAGCAGTGTTTGCATCTGCGCGAGATATGGATAAGGCGCACACACCGCGAAACCGGCTTCACGCAGTGCTACCGTTCCCGCGACGATTGCGCTCAACAACTCCTGATTTTGCACCATCCCGCCATGCATTTTCCAGTTGCCCGCAACCAGCTTTGAACGCATAGCCATCATCGCCGCCTTTATCCTTGAAAGCTGCGAATGTTACCTGTGAATGAGTACCGGGTCAATCAGGAGACAAATGATATCCTCATTAACCAAAACGTCCCGTAATGTAATCTTCCGTTTGTTTATTTTTGGGCTTGATGAAAATGGTGTCGGTAACATCAAATTCGATAACCTCGCCCAAATACATATAAGCCGTGTAATCCGATACGCGCGCCGCCTGCTGCATATTATGGGTAACGATGAGAATGGTAACCTTATCTTTCAGGTCGGCGATAAGCTCCTCGATGCTGGCGGTGGCAATAGGATCAAGCGCCGAAGTAGGTTCATCAAATAAGAGGATTTCAGGATCCGTGGCAAGCGCCCGGGCGATACACAAACGTTGCTGCTGACCACCGGAAAGATTGTAAGCAAGCTGGTTCAAACGATCTTTCACTTCGTCCCATAATGCCGCGTCGCGCAATGCCTCTTCCACTTTCTCATCCAGAACCGCGCGCTGCCTTACCCCCCGCACTCGCAGACCATAAGCGACATTCTCGTAGATGGATTTTGGGAATGGATTGGGTTTCTGAAATACCATGCTGACACGCATTCGCACTTCGATCGGGTCCACATTACGGGAAAGAATATTGACATTGTCCGGATGCAGAATAATCTCGCCCACATAACGATTCCCTGGATAGAGGTCATGCATACGGTTGAAGCAGCGAAGAAAGGTAGATTTGCCACAACCGGACGGGCCAATCAATGCGGTGACCTGTTTTTCATGCAGTGTCATGTTGATGTTTTTAAGCGCATTAAATGCGCCATAATAAAAACTCAAATCTCTGACTTCGGATTTGCACGGAATCGGTGTGACATCCACAACGGGGTTGTCTCGTGTGAAATCCTCTACCATTTGATATTTTTACGCATGCGATAGCGTAAATAGATGGCTAGTGCATTCATGGTGAGCGTCATCACCACCAGGACCAGTCCGGCTGCCGCCGCATTGGCCTGAAATTCTTCTTCCGGCCGCGATACCCAGTTAAACATCTGGATCGGCATCACAGTGAATGGTGCCATCAGCCACTCCAAGGACAAAAAGGGAAATTCCGCCTTTATCGGAGACGGCGGCAGGAACGCGATGAAAGTCAGCGCACCAATGGTGATGATGGGCGCTGTTTCTCCAATCGCACGGGCAAGGCCGATGATGACGCCCGTCAAAATACCCGCAGCGGAATAAGGAAGCAGATGATCAGAAACGGTTTGCCACTTGGTTGCGCCGAGTGCATACGCACCCTCGCGAATAGCCACGGGAATCGAACGTATGGCCTCGCGGGTTGCAACGATCACTACCGGCAGGATCAGTAACGCCAACGCCAGGCCCGCCGACAGAATACTCTGGCCGAATCCCAACTGATGCACGAACAGGCTCAACGCCAACAGTCCATAGATAATAGACGGCACACCGGCAAGATTGGTCACATTAATTTCGATGATCTCGGTAATAAGATTTTTCGATGCGTACTCTTCCAGATAAATGCCCGCTCCGATACCCATCGGTACAGCCGCTATCGCCGTCACCACCATGACCAGAGTCGTCCCGACCCAAGCGGACAATATACCTGCCGAACCCGCACGGCGCGACGGGAAAGAACTAAAAAAATCCCATGACAAGCGCGGCATTCCGTCGATAAGCATGTGAGAGAATAATGCCATGAATGTCAGTACCGCAATCATCAGCACAAACACCCCGATAATCATAAAAATCAGGTCCCAAAGTTTGTGGCGTGCGATGATGGCACGAATCTCGTTTAGGTTTTTTTCATCTCTCATCAACCGGATCCGAGAAAAATCAGTGAGGTGTATTCATTAGAAGACTGCAAATCAAGTAGCGGAAAAAGCTGACTGGTTAACTTAAAATACGTAGTTCCCATAAGGCTCAATAAATCTCACGATAACGCTTGCGTAGCATATGGCCAATAATATTGAATATGAGCGTTAATAGCAGCAATGTAAGTCCGGCGGCAAAAATGGTCTGGTAGCCGATGCTGCCATGGGGTAGATCACCCAGGCTTACCTGCACGATATAAGCGGTGATGGTAGCCGCCGGCTCCATTGGATTCCACGTGAGATTTGGCTGCATGCCAGCTGCCACGGCCACCACCATGGTTTCTCCCACCGCACGGGAGATGCCCAGAATGTAGGCTGCGGCTATACCGGAAAAGGCTGCGGGCATCACGACCCGGATAGCGGTCTGGAGCCTCGTGGCGCCCATCGCATAGGAACCCTCGCGCAGGTGCATCGGCACCGCGCGCATTGCGTCTTCCGCCATGGAACTGACATAGGGAATAATCATGATACCCATCACCAGGCCGGCGGAAAGCAGACTGAAGCCGGGCAACTCGGGGAAAATTTTTTGCAGTAAGGGTGTGACGAACAGTAACGCGAAATAACCGTAAACCACCGTTGGCACACCACCCAGCAACTCGAGAAATGGTTTGGCGATTTCGCGCACGGCAAAAGGTGCGAATTCGGAAAGATATATGGCGGTTATAGTCCCCATGGGAATCGCTACCGATAGCGCCACGGCGGAGCTCACGACGGTCCCGGAAATCAACGGGAGTATGCCGTAGTGTGCATCGTCAAACAAAGGGGTCCATTGGGTATCAGTGAGAAAATCCCAGAGCGAAACGTGTTCGAAGAACACAACCGACTCTTTCACCAGCATCACCACGATAGCTAACGTAATTGCAACTGAAACAAACGCCATCAGGAACAACAATGCTTCGATAAAGCGCTCACCCAGGTGACGACTATAACTATACCCAAGTTTTCCGGGTTGGTTGGTATCGGTGGGAGACTGCGCGGTCACAGACAAATGCCTTCGGAAGAGGAGGATTTCTTGCGGAGGCTAGATATTACGATGAGTATGTTACAGTCTCGTGACATAGGGACGGAATAGCTCGGACCGGAAAACCCCGTCAGAGAATTGACGGCTAAGGTCAAATCAAAGCAATGACCAAGATTCATTTTTGACAAAATCCTGAATCGTTATGATTATCACTTAGTTACTCTTAACCCGGATTCTCTATCAAGAGGTTAACCGCATGATGCATCATATTATCCTCCAATGGAATCCATTGGAGCAATCCATTGAATCTATTAGTTTTTAGGAACCAAGTGGAAGATTCGGTTAAAACATCGAACCGTCCACAGCAAACTGAATCACTCCAATGATCTGGATTATTTGCCTTCCCCGATAATCTTGCAACAGTGTTCGATCGGTGGCATGCCGGCATGAGTTTGCTGGTTAATTGAAAAATCCTAGGTCGAGCTGACTATTGACCGCCTTGATCCGGCAGTATTCACAGCACGATCAAAACAGAATATGCCGCGATGAATCGGATAAAGAGGGTTATTAATAGGTAGGCACGCAGAATTTATATGCGACCGGCTATATCGAAAAATTGTATTTGAACTGACAGCCGCACCCATCAAACCGGAACACTGTCAGGCCGGATCACCCCTCCTCTTCTTCATCATCCTTATCTTTCTTTTCCGGCTTGAGGACCATTTTGCCTTCCTTGCGGCTGGCATTGAGGTCGGTCTCGGCGACTTCCTTGTGCACCAGGTTCTGATGGCAGTCGATGCAGGTGGCGCCCT
>JBKJYB010000390.1:0-4103 GCA_046716045.1 Nitrosospira sp. | reverse complement strand
GGATTGTCGCACCTGAATCCGTTCTTTTATGTGATTGACGGATTTCGTTATGGCTTCTTCCGCACCTCCGACGTTTCACCCTATCTCAGCCTCGGGATTCTGGCGGCGTGTTTCCTGGCAATAGCGTGGGGGACACTGCACATGCTGAAGAGCGGTTACAAAATCCGCCAATGACTTTGCTTGTCTGATGCAGGTCTGGTTATCGCCTATGTCCAACTGAGTGAAATATCCTGCTACCGGAGCAATACTTGACTCCATTGCGTTCGCACTAGTTACTTGCATTTTGCAATTCACTAGGATAAACTTCATCACTGGTTAATTGCAAGTTAATGCGGGCACAAATAATCAGGGAGTTTTTGATGTTGATACTTTACCAGTTCGAGCGTACCTGGGGCAATCCAAATCTAAGTCATTTCTGTTGCAAAACATAAACATATCTAAGAATAGCGGGCATTGAGTACGATATTAAAACAACGCTGCCATTGTTTGCGCCTAAAGGCAAGCTGCCTTATATCGAAGACGGCGATCTGAAACTAGCGGATTCCCGTTTCATCATACGGTACCTTAAAACCAACTATAAAGATCTGGATGGAGAACTGAATCCGGCGGAGTCGGCATTGGCGCTGGCAATGCAGCGCTTGATCGAAGAACATTTATTCTGGGCTACGATGTATTCACGGTGGCAGTACACCGATGCAAACTGGCAGGCCAACAAGAAAGCCATATTCGGGGTTCTGCCGCCCGTCATTCGCGATATCGCGGCGATCATCTACCGTTATAAGATTAATCAACAGATTCATGGGCATGGCACAGGCCGACACAAAGCTGAAGAAATTTTTGAGCTTGGCATGCTGGATATCGATGCGCTTTCAGCATGTCTGGGAGAAAAGAAGTATTTCCTGGGCGATCAACCGACAACCCTGGATGCCACTGCTTTCGGATTTTTGATCAATACCCTTCGTTGCCCGATCGAATCCCCGCTCAAGGAACATGGTTTGTCAAAAAACAATCTGAAAAATTATGTTGACCGGATTAGGGCGGAATATTATCCGGAATTGCGGTAATAGCAGGGCTGGCGTGTAACCCGGCGATGGAATCCCGCCATGACTTGCGTCCGGCAATGCGAGCGTCAGGATTATGTACTGACGTCCACAACCTGTTCGCTGATCATGGCACCTTATTGGCAAGACGAGGTTGTGCAGCTCTGGTTCCTGCTATTGCTCGTGATAGCCGCCTTCATTCTTTACAACTGGAAGAAAATATTTAACTGACTGCCTGCGGAAGAACAGGCGAAAACAGGCGGGATCAGCGCCGCGTAACCCGGGCAAGGGCTGCGGTAATAGTACAATTACGATTTACCTGACTGTTGCAGATAGCCACGCCACCCTCTAAACCGGCTGATGTCCATTGCGTCTGCCACTGCATGGTGCTCACACAGAAAGCCTTGTACCGCTTCGCCGTTGGCGAGGATAATGGTGCCAATACCCAGCGGTGCCGGAATTTCTGCCACAAAGCCGCGAAATTCCCGCGCAGGCAATTCCCAGATTTCGACTTCGATGGCAGCTCCCTGTTCACCCTTCTCGACTCGCAACATTCCAGGGCGATGTGGCGGTCCAGCTGGGAGGGCGTAGAGCTTATAGTCTGGGGCGGTTGTGGTGCTTGTGATTAATCGCCCATTGCGTCCGGTTAATTGTCCATTCAGCGGCAAACCGGTTAAGTGTGCCCCACAGACCGCGACACGTATTTGGGCAAATTGCTGGCCAGACTGTGGTGCCGATGATGAGCCATGAAATGGAATGCTGTCAGGTGGAAGCATACCGGTGGCTCCAAGTGGTAGCGCGCAGGCCCGTTGAATGCGCCCTGCAAGATGCAGCAGGGGCTGATCCTGATGAGCGGGCGCCGCCAGGGTTATACCGAATGGCAATCCATCGTTTTGAAATCCGGCAGGTACCGCCACCGCCGCATAGTCAAGCAGATTCATGAAATTGGTGTAGTACCCAAGGTTCGAGTTGAGGCGTAGGGGATCCTGCTGTATTGCCTCAATGGTATAAATGGTGCCAGCGGTTGGCGTCAACAGGCAATCCACTTCATTCCAGATAAGATCGGTCTGACATTTAAGCCTGCGCAAGCGGTGTAGACCGTTGTATACCTCCGCACCCGAGTAGCGTTGCGCGCCGGCAATTATCTCTCGTACCGGGACAATTACCTGATCGCTGTGCAGCTCGAAAAATTGCTGAATCCCCGCATAACGTTCGGCTACACAGGGGCCTTCATAGAGCAGGCGCGCTGTGTCCAGAAAGGGCGCAAAGTCGATCTCGACAGCTTCTCCGCCCAGCGTCCGGATCGTTGTGATCGCCTCGTCGAATAGCCGTTTACTTTCCTGATTACCGAAGAATTTCAGTTGTTCCTGGCGGGGGATCCCAACGCGAAATTCCGGTGCCCCGCCAAAATCGAAACCATGCCCTTCCTGCTCGCGAGAATAGATGTCTTCTGCATCATACCCGGCGGTCACCGCCAGAATTCTTTCCGCATCGGCGGCCGTGAAGGCAAAGACCGAAACACAGTCCAGTGAACGGCAGGCCGGCACTACCCCGCGCGTGGAAAGCCACCCCTTGGTGGGCTTATATCCGATAAGATTATTGAATGCGGCGGGCACCCTGCCGGAGCCCGCGGTATCGGTTCCCAAGCTGAAGCACACTAAGCCTTTCGCCACAGCCACTGCCGAACCGGAGCTCGAACCACCCGAAATATAGCCGGGATTAAACGCATTGCGACAAGCCCCATAAGGAGAGCGGGTGCCATTAAGCCCGCTGGCGAACTGATCAAGGTTGGCCTTGCCAATGGGAATCGCCCCCGCATCGATCAGTCTCTGTACCACCGTCGCATTGTGTTGCGGCGTGTAGGCAAATGCGGGGCAAGCGGCTGTGGTCGGTACGCCCGCCAGGCCAATATTGTCCTTGATGGCGAAGGGAACGCCGTACAACGGCAGCCCCGCCATACCGTTCGGCATGATCTTCGCCTTAGCCTCCACCGCACGGGCGTAATCTCTCAATGTTTCGAGCGTCAGCGTGTGTATCCAGACATGATCGGCGTCATCCTGCACCTGTGCATGCACCCCATCCACCATCCGGCTGGGTGTCAGTCCGGCACTGGCATAGCGTTGCAGCAGAGATGGAATGTCACCCAGCGGCAACAGTTTGTTCAAGATTAACCTAAATCCGGTAGTTGGACAGGGTGGAGTGTGCGATTTTTGGGGTGCAGGGCAAGGCGCAACAACGCGGAATGGTTATTCCATTCCAAGGAGTTGCAACGCAGCCCTGTGCCGCAAAAACCGCGCAATCCGGCCTGTAGCGAACTCACCATAAAGGTGAAGATCAAGTGGTGCAAATAGTGTTTATGTATCATAACGCTAAACCGAAAAATGAGCGGTCAACTGCCGGATTTGGGTTAATCCTCCTGAATCACTAGCAGCATCTGCCCGGCGGATACGTGCCCGCCTACCTTACAGAACAGCCGCCGTACCGTACCGCTGACCGGTGCTTCCACTACGAATTCCATTTTCATCGATTCGACTACCAGCACCGGACTTCCCGCTTCGACGTGCTGCCCCTCCCCGGCCAGCAGTTTCCATACCGTACCGGTCACGTGCGCACTGACGGCTTGCGCGCCCTTCGGCAAATCCAGTTCGCTTTGCGTATCGGCTTCACCAAGCGTGGTTTCGCTCACGTATTCCGCCTTACCCTCAATCTTCCAGCGTTCACGCTCGGCTTCAAACGCGGCCTGCTGCCTGGCTTTAAAAGCACTGATCGACGCCGCATTCTGTTGCAGGAAAATGTTGTACTGCTTCAAGCTGAACGTGGTTTCTTCCACACGCAACTTGAAGTGGCCGGTAATGAAATCCTTGCGTAGCTTGAGCAACTCGCTTTCACTTACCGGATAAAATCGGATTTGATCGAAAAAGCGCAGCAACCAGGGTTTGCCATCCTTGAAGTCGGCTGTATGGCGATAGCGATTCCACATCTGCACGGTACGTCCGACGAATTGATAACCACCCGGGCCTTCCATACCGTATATGCACAGATAAGCGCCACCTATACCCACCG
>JBKJYB010000389.1:0-5938 GCA_046716045.1 Nitrosospira sp. | reverse complement strand
CCCCATGAAGAGCTTGAATCGCCCCAAGAGTACATTCGGCGTCAACAAGGCAGCTTCCTGGGGTGGAAGGAGGGTGGGCCGGTCGCCAAGAATCTCGCCGGCGAGCAGATACAACTGCGCCGCTTCGATAGTATCCTCCCGGGTGAACCGGGTGAACAGCATGTCGGCCTCACGGATCAGGCAATCCAGGTAGCGCATCACCGTGGCCTGCATGTAAGCAGTCATGCGCAGCAGCGCCAGCACGTGCGGCTGGAACGGGTCCCGCTCCGATTCCAGGACTTGCTGCTCGAAGGCCGTGTCGCCTTGTTGCAACAAATCCTGTAGTGTCTGCGTAGCGCCGCCGAGCTGCTCCTCATAGAACGGCTTGATCTTCCAGAAGCGCTCGGTTCCTTCACCATCCGTGCAGGTCGGGTCGAAAATGTAGTGAAACCATCGCCGTGCGTCGGCGTAACGCTGATTCTCCATCAACCGGGTGGCGATCAGCAGCGGGATATGGAAAAACAGCTCCCAATTGGATGAGCCACACGAGGACCAGTGATCGAAGTCGATTTTCTCGTTCACTTCGTCTGTCGTAAGGTTTTGATCCACCCAGTCCATATTGGGAGTGTAGGTGTCCTGAAAGAAGTCGACTTCCGCAAGCGGTGTCAGTTGCCGATAGAGGTTCAGTGAATCCGGATCCGCCGGATTAGCGGCGTCCTGCGGTACCGGATTGAGCAGACCTTCGACGCCGTACCGGGAAAGCTGCTTGAGAAAGAGGCAGGTGTGGGGGTGATAGAAGCGGGTGAACCGGTAGCGAAAACCGGTCAATATTACGGCTTCACCGGCCACGACCGACGGCGCGGGGTCCTCCTCAATGATGGAATCCCAGGAAGAGATGTGAGTAGTTGGCGAAAGTGCCTGAAGCGAGTGATCGACGATCTGATCGGTATTGATACCTTGAAAATGGGTAGCGGACGACAAATTCATTTGGATTGTTAACGCCATGCGCCGTGCACCGGCCACCCGTCTTGCCGTGCGGGTGGCGGTCTCCAACGCCAGGACCGGAACGACGCGGGCGTCGGGCAGTGGCTGGACGAAATAAGTGCGCGTGGCATCAGAGTAGAAGAACGGCGATGTTTCGCTGCCGGCTTGGCCGTACTGGTGGGCGTAGTATAGATGACCGGTGGAATTCAAAAGGTGGCGTTTCTCTGCGTCCTCTCCGGCCTGTAACTCGAGATACTCGACTGAGTACGTAGGGTTGCCCCACACCACCGCATGAAAGGACGGCATGGACGCAGTCACTGACACTTCCGGTTTAGGATCGTCAACCTCGAGCGAATTGAATTCCAGAACGCCATGGCATTCATCCAGGTAGAAGTATCCGATATAACCCTCCACCGAATAACTCTCCAAATGCTCTGCGGTACCCGACTTGTTGATGCGCACAGCGATTCGAAGTACGCCGTCATTTCCAACCCAGCCGGTGAAAAAATGCCTATACAACGGACCACTCGTGGTGTAGGTGTGCTTTTCCCGGGGAAGCGCCTTCCCGGTCCACTGGCCACTTCGATACTCGCTCCACACAATTCCCAATTCGATGCTATATTGATCGCCATATTCGACATACGGATTATCGAGGAGGTCATCGAGCAGGATATCTAGCGATGCTATGGCATCCTCATGCACCTTCCTTTCATCTTTCAATCCCTCCAGTTCTTTGATGTTTGGAATGCCCTCGAGAAAGGCGATCGCATCGTCAATCTCGTCGATGCGGCGCTGATGTTCGTCAATTTGAGCTCGGAGATCGGCTCCCTGGCCCGGATCGCTCTCTCCTACCGTGGAAGGCGTCACCCGATCAGGGTTGTCGGAAACGGAAAATTCCGGCCAGAATAAATACAACCGCCCGTTGAAGACGATCGGAATTAGGTGATCGCCCTGAATGTCCAGCTCTACCCGTTCCCAAGATGTCCAGCGCGCCTGGTCCTCCCATCGGCGATAGAAGTAAAGATGCGGTATGTCATGGGTGCGGCCGAAGACATGCAGGACGTTCATCGCTTCGTCCTGATACATCCCCATGATCTCGAGCCGGCTGACCTGGTCCAGCTTGTAGAGGTATTCGCGATAGAGCCGTTCCGCGGTATCGAGGTTGACATCATCCTGCAGCAGACCATCCTCGAGTTCCTGAAAGAATATCGATTTGTTGTCGCGCACTTCGGGATATAGCCAATTCTCCGGGTAGAGAAACACCTTGTGTGCCGCTTCCCATATCCGGTAGCGTTTGCGCCACGCCCAGGCTTCCGCGTCTTCCGGCGCGAACGCGAAGGGGGGTTCCAGGTTGAGCAGTATGCGCTGGGCGAAGATCTGCACCGCGGCATGCGCCTCCACAATGCGGGAAGTTCGCGCGCAGGCGGCGTGTCCCGGCTCAATCAGATAATGGTGGTAGAACTCGTCGCTGTCCTCGAAACCCAGAGTGTTCAGGAGATGGCCCAGCAAGGCATCCCGCTTGAGTGGACGGAGTTCGTCCTGGATGGTGGCCAGGACATTCAGCCAGCCGTCACTGGGATAAGACAGGGAGAGCGCCTGCTTGATGGATTGCGTCTCGGCATGGGTCAACTCCGCGATCGTCCACGCGTGGGCCTGCTCGGCCGACACGCCCGCGCGGCGGAACAGGTCGAAGGCCTTGTGCAGCGCCACGAAAGGCCGCTCGTCCCGCATCGCGGCAGGCAACGGCGTATTGAAGCCGTTCGGTCCGGTGAGGTAGCTCAGGTCGGCGAGAGGCCAGGCGGACCACTCGCTGATCTGAGCCAGAAAATCAGCGGGGACGAAGTTGGAAAGATCGTTCAAGGCAACGTGTGCGGCCTCCATCAGGCCGAACAGGGACTGTTCGACGGTGAATACCGATACCTGCAGGTCGACCGCCGCGATGAGTCGTCGCCAGCGCTCGAAATTCGCCGCGGTTTGCTCCTCCGGCGGGAAGGCTGCGATGTCCGTCCATCCTGTCCGCGGGCCATGGTCGAGTATGAAGCCAAGATGCGTAACATCCAGCTTCAGGCCGTTCCAGACCAGGGCGAATTTGTGCAATCTTTCGAAGACGGTGTGAAAATCTTCGGCCGGGACGGGCAGCCCCATCGTACCGGCATTCGCCTGTATTATGAGATGAGCGAGAAGGTTATCGCCCAGCATGGCGCGATGGGTGAAGAGCAATGCATCGAGTACGGTCGCATCCACAGCCAGGGTCGATCCCAGCGACTGGGTGAGGGCTGCCTTCAAATCGGCATTGTCTCTGGCCGTAACTACGTCGATGATGCCGAGGAAACTGGCGCTCATCGTCGTCAACCAGGTGTCCATGTCTTCTGCCGGAGGTGCCAACGTCACTGCCGTGTCCGCATCGTGCAGCAACAGGTAGGCCAGTTGTTCGATGGACCAGCTACCCGCCTCGATTTCCAGAAAAATCTTGTAGAAGCTCATCGAATCCGAAGGATTCACCGGCATGCCTGGTGCGCTCAAGGGCGTAATGCCGGTGAGCCGGGTCAAGCGAAGGTAATCCGGCACGCTGATCTTAAGCACCTGGATTAACGAGCCGATGCGGTAGAGCAGGGAAACATTCTCCAGGTTCAGAGCGATGTTTCCGGTGGCCGTATCCCTGGGTAGCGCGCCTTCCGCGAGCAGCAGGAGATCGGCCGATGTCAGACGGGTGGCGCTCTGGACATAGGCGGCGTAGTCGGGTTGCAGGGTATAGGCCGGTGGCGCCGTCCCGCCCGACTCCGCCAGCCATGGGCTTAGGCTCGCGTCCGTCGAAGTGGTAATGGCCAGATCGGAGCGATCTACGGTCAGTGCGAATACTTTATTACGCAGGTCCGGGCCTGTTCCCGAATAGGTGTCGGGGAACAGCAAGGGGTTCAGGAAGATCGCTTCATATCGGGACGGCAGTTCCTCCTCGAAGGCATAGGTGTCCAGCACGCCACACCACGAGCATAGTTCCGATACCGGCAGGCCGAGCATCCCCTGCAAGGTCTTGAGGTCGGCAAGCTGGGCCGGAAAGTTCTCCGCATTGAAATCAGCGATGGCCAAAGCGGGAAGCAGTGCGTCCAGCTCATATTCGCTCCATGCCTGCCGCCGCTGCAGACGCAGGAAGCGATGCAGACGATCCAGGAATGAGCGCAGCGCCGCATCGGCAAGGGCCGCCCCGCCCGTACCCAGCAGCTTCGCTTCGTCCAGCGAACAGGGAGTAGTCCCGAAGCCGACGGAGATAATGCGGTTCGGGTTGACATAGCGGGTGTTGAGGAGACGCAACAAGGTATTGTAGTCGATGCCCGCCTGCTTCAGCAGGGTTTCGACCTTGCCAAGCTGTGCCCGCAGGGTCCCATCCGCGAGATCGATGCCCCAATAGACGGCCAGCTCCGCGGCCCGCGTGTCGGGTTTGCGGATCAGCTCCCGCTCGCGGCTTGTCATGCCCAGGGTCTCGGTGGCGATCTCCAGGGTCCGTACCCCCGGCTTGAGTGGCATCCCGCGCATCAATTCGTCCCTGGCGATACCCATCTGTGTGAGGTAGCGACGGCCCTCCACCGCCCAGAGATCGAAGGGCAACCGATAGAACGGATACAGCGCCCCGCGCAACACCTCGTAGGCGGCCGGGTTCAGGTGCTCCGGGTGTGCATCCAGGTTCTCGCTGTCCCAGGTGGTTGGCCCGATCGCCGTCCCCGAAAGCGTCTTGCCGTCCGTGCTGGCGGCGATCTCCTCCAGAATCTCGATAACCAGGTCGATCTGGGGCAGCTCCGTTTCGATGTTCTCGCAGGTCAGTTGCAGAGCGCCCAGGTCGGGCCGTCGTTCCAGCAATTCGTCCAAAGCTGTGTTGCCCGTACCGTCGACGGCCCGCTCCAGAAAGGCCATCGTGTCCACCAGGTAAGCCGCCGGGCTTAGCGCCGATTCGCAATGGGAACACTCGCAGGCGTCCGGCGAGCCGAACAGTTGTTCCCATTCCGGCAGAGCCGTGGCGGAGCGCGCCAAGGCCTGATTGCGCGAGAGCTGCGGCATTTGCAGCGTGGCCAGCGGCAGGCCATTCAGCCGGGGGTGGTAACGCAGATAAACGTTGAGCGCGACGGCGGTGATGTGCACGGCTTGCCGGTAGATCGCAGTCGCCGCTTTCGGGTCGAGGCCGCCGGTCTTCCGCCGCAAACTCTCCCGACCCAGAAAGGCGATCTGCGGCGCCGAGCGCAGACCCGCCTGCCACAGCGGCTGGATGACGAGCAGCTTGTCTGCCGGCGCGGTGAGATGGAACAGTTGTTCTACCCGCAGCAGCTCCGCGCGCCCGGCTTGCGCATCGGGAAACAGATCGAGAGCTTCCGCATGGCTTTGAAGAAAGCGCAAGATACGCTCATCGCGGAATTCGAAATCCGGATAGGCCTTGAAAAACGGCATTACGGCATGTCCAGCCCAGGCTGGATCGCGCGTCATCTGTGCTGTCAGAGAGGAGGTCGGATAGCGAAATTCGGCAGACCGGTACAGCAGTTGCGCATAGGCCGCGCGCCGTTCAGGCTGGGCCGCGCCAGGCAGGAACTCGTCCGGTATCTCCACCTCAGTACTGGACAACACTTTGTCATGCCAATCCGCCACGCTGAAGGCGGCAACCTCGCGAGGCAAGCTCACTTTCATGGTGTCACGCAGACGAATAGTCAACGCGGTGTTGTCGGCCGTGAATGCCTGCAACCCAAAGGTGGCCCTGAGATCCGATACCAGTTCCGGGCTAAAGCTGGCGTCCGATTCCAGCGATTGCCAGAATGCCTCCCCGGTCAAATCGCCCGCCGTCAGTTTTTGCGTGAACACTGTCTGTTGGTCGGTGCTGAGCGCGGTGGTATTCAACAGTCCCATGTAGGGATGCGCCGGTTGAGCGAGATAGCCCTGTTGAATACCCGCCAGCCGCCCGCGCAGCGCATTGGTCAGCGGCAGCTTGATAATGTTC
>JBKJYB010000388.1:0-2672 GCA_046716045.1 Nitrosospira sp. | reverse complement strand
ATGGAACAATTTCAGCCTTGCCCTTCAAGCCCGTATCGGGGTTGCTGAAAGTCTGCGTTTGGCCGGTATTGAACGCTGTTTGTGATGCCTGGGCCATCTTTTGTTTGTCCTCCTCTCCAAGATAGCTTCCAAGCCCGGCGCCTACGTAATAACCGGCAAGGCCTCCCGCAACAGCGCCGGCGATGCGGCCCGCCGTACCTCCGCCAAGATAGCTACCAAGATAGCTTCCCCCAATGGAACCGGCAATGCTGCCAATCAGCCCGCCCGCCCGTCTCGTGTCCGCTGTTTGACATGCCGGCAGGAGCATGACCAGAGCGATTATCGTAAACCGCTTGATCCATGCATTGGGGAACCTCTGAATAGGTCCTTCGTGGAGCGCGTTGTGGGGAAAATCGGGAAGCTCGCTAGACGCATGACGCAGACCGTGGCCTAGTCTACGATGCCGAGGGGCGCAACGTGGTGAATGCCCGATTTTACCGCAACCCGTAGGGACGGCGGCTTTGCGGGCGGTCTGCTTTGTCAGGCTCGTAGCGAAGGGAATCGACCATTCGCGTCCTCGCCTTTCGCGCATCCCATCCCGCAAAGCCGCCGTCGCGCCCGCGTAGGACTTATTCAGAGGTTCTCTTGATACGTAGTTCATGATATTTTCTCTCCAACGTCTTTCCAGGAATGGGACGACCCGCGGAATGTAATCGGTAACGCCGATGTGGAGTACTCGGCGGGAAATCGCGCATGATTCCGTTTCCCTGTTTGCTGAGGCACGCTAAGTATTATTAACGAAAATAGCTGCTTCCGGATGACACAGTTGACAACTTTCTGTTCTACAGGGTAAATTCCCACCTCGAAAAAGGGTCGCTTTCCTACCCGGTTACCGCAATTACAAGCGTGGCAGGCAATGAAAATAAAGAGAGTAATTTGTACGGGGTTGCTATTGGCTGTGCTTCCAACGCTCTCCGGTTGCTGGTACCTGGTCGCCGGCGGAGCCGGGGCCTATGGCGGATACAAGATGAAAGAGAAAGGCTATACGCTACGCAACCCTGTTGCCAAGGAGAAGAGCAGCCCGCAGCCGTCCAAATAGGCTGTCTTGCACTGCCTCAGTTTTTCCCTTCGTCATCTTGCAGCACCCTCGGGGAAGAAACTTCACTTTTTTGATCAAACCAACAGATTGAAGCGCATTATTTCTGGTGCGTCTGTTTCCATTCGTCGGCTTGTCTCCGTGCTTCGGCAATTTGTTCCGGCGTCATGAGTTTTGCCATAAGCTCGCTGTTCAATTTTGCATCCTCATACCCCCCCGCGCTGGCAATATTGAACCACTTTTCCGCTTCGACGAAGTCCTGTGTAACGCCATTGCCTTTGTAGTACAGCATACCCAGATTGGTTTGCGCCCCCGGATGTCCCTGCTCGGCCGCCTTGCGATACCAGGCCACGGCCTGCTCGTAATTCTGTGCAACACCCTGACCGTTGTCATACTTCACGCCCAGGCTGTATTGGGCTCGGGCGTATCCCTGTTCGGCTGCCTTGCGATACCAAGCCAGGGCTTCCTGTTCGTCTTTGCTGATGCCGCGGCCGTCATCGTACCTTACGCCCAGGTTGTATTGCGCATCCGCATCCCCCTGCTCGGCGGCTTTGCCATACCAGGATACGGCCTTATGATCGTCCTGCGTAACCCCTTTGCCTGTCGCATACATGACACCGAGATTGAATTGGGCAGGGGCATATCCCTGCTCCGCTGCCTTGCGATACCAGGATAGAGCCTCCTCGTCATCCTGCGCAACCCCCCGGCCTCTGGCATACAGGACGGCAAGCTTGAATTGCGCTCGGGTACTTTCCTGTTCAGCGGCTTTGAGATACCAGAATGCGGCTTGCCGTTCGTCCTGCGTAGTACCTTGTCCTTTCGCGTAGGCTAACCCGAGATTATACTGAGCGTCCACGTTGCCCTGCTCAGCGGCTTTTCTATACCAGGAAACGGCCTCCCGGTCGTTCTGCGCAACTCCTCGTCCTTTCGCATGCAGCACGCCAAGTGCATACTGCGCATCCGCAAAGCCCTGCTCAGCGGCTTTGAGATACCAGGACGCGGCTTGCTGATCGTCCTGTGCCACCCCCTGACCTTTGAGATACATGAAGCCCAGAATGGATTGCGCGGGAGCGTGCCCCTCCTCCGCGGCCCTGAGATACCAGGCCATGGCCTGCTGGTAGTCCTGCGTAACGCCCTGGCCCTTGGCGTACATGACCCCCAGATTGTATAGCGCCGCGGGATAGTTTTTTTCGGCGGCCTTGAGATACCAGGCCATGGCCTGCTGATAGTCCTGCGTGACACCCTGGCCTTTGAGGTGCATGAAGCCTAAAATGGATTGCGCCGGCGCGTCTCCCTGGTCCGCCGCCTTGCGATACCAGACCACCGCCTGCTGGTAGTCCTGGGGAACGCCCCGGCCTTTGGCGTACATGACGCCCAGATTGAATTGCGCATCCGTATTTCCCTGCTCCGCGGCCTTTCTGAAAGATTCCACCGCTTTGGCGTAGTCCTTGCTAAGAACAAACTTCATTCCATCTTCAAAGTCTCCGGCAAAAACCCGGGCTGTCAGCAACACCAGTAGCAGCCCCGCTATCGGTAACAACCGTATCATTTACTCACCATTATCGTTTCAAGCCCTGCGCTGTTTGTTCTTTGCTCT
>JBKJYB010000387.1:0-2726 GCA_046716045.1 Nitrosospira sp. | reverse complement strand
TTTATCTGGACCATTCATCACCTGCTGCTGGACGGCTGGAGTGCTTCCCAGTTGATGAGTGAAGTGTTGCAGCATTATGGCGGAATGAGACTGCCCTCATCCGGAGGCCGCTATCGCGATTACATTGAGTGGCTCCAGACCCGTGATATAAATGCGTCAGAGGTCCATTGGCGGGAACAATTACGCGGCATGGGAGAGCCTACCCGGTTGGCTGATGTTTTCCCCGCGCATGGTGAAAATCCTGGCTATGACGAATATACGAGTGTAATTGAACGGACTGCTACAGCGGGTTTAATCGATTTCTCAAAGCGCGAGCGCGTCACCGTCAACACTCTGGTACAGGCCGCCTGGGCATTGCTGCTGAATCATTATACCCGTCAGCCGGCAGTTGCTTTCGGCGTAACCGTTGCGGGCCGTCCGGATGATTTGCCAGGAGCTGACCGGTTGCTCGGGCTTTTTATCAATACCCTGCCAGTAATCGCAATGCTCGATCCCGAGCAAGAGATAGCCGCCTGGCTACGTGAGTTGCAAGCGCAGAATCTGTCCTTGCGTGAACATGGGCATACGCCATTGTATGAGATTCAGCGCTGGGGAGGGCAGAGCGGTCAGGGGTTATTCGACAGTATTCTGGTGTTCGAAAACTATCCGATGGGCGAGGCTTTGCAGCAATTCGCATCCAGCGAACTGGTCTTTTCCGCCGTCAGAAGCCGAGAGGTTACCAATTATGCCTTGACTGTGTCGGTAACACACGCAGACACGCTCAATCTTCAATATAGCTACGCCAGAAAGGATTTTTCGCAGGTCAATGTAAGCCGCATCGCGGCACAGGTGGAAAGGTTACTCCACGAAATTGTGCAGGGTTCAGGGCGCATCCTGGGCGACATCGATATTTTGAGTGGAGAGGAGAAGGCGCAGCTGAAGGCATGGGGTGTCAACGAACAGCGTTATGCGAATGCCGAGCCTGTGCACCGTTTGATCGAACGGCAAGTGGAAGCCTGCCCCGAGGCTGTCGCGCTGATTTTTGGCGACACCGAACTGAGCTATGCCGAGCTGAACCGGCGGGCGAACCGGTTGGCGCACCGGTTGATCGCGCTGGGCGTCCAGCCCGAAACGAAGGTGGGCATCGCGGTGGAGCGTTCCATCGAGATGATCGTAGGTCTGCTGGCGATCCTCAAGGCCGGCGGCGCGTATGTGCCGCTGGACCCGGAGTACCCGCAGGATCGGCTGAGCTACATGGTGGCGGACAGCGATATTGGCTTGCTGCTGACCCAAAGCCATATCAAGGCGCGCATCCCGCATCCGGCGCACTGCGCGGTGCTGGAACTGGACACGCTGGATGTGAGCGGTGAAGCGGCAAGCAATCCTGAAATATCCCTGCACGGCGATAACCTTGTTTATGTCATCTATACCTCCGGCTCTACCGGCAAGCCAAAAGGCGTGGGGCTGGCGCATCATGCCCTGGCCGAACATGCCCAGGTAGCGGTTGGCTTCTTTGGCCTGAGCGCTGCCGACCGGATGCTGCTGTTTTCCACCATCAATTTTGATGGTTTCATCGAGCAGTTTTTCCCGCCATTATGCGCAGGTGCGGCCATTGTCTTGCGCGGTCCCCAGCTATGGGACAGTGACACGTTCTATCGCGAGCTGATTAATAAACGCATCACGGTTGCGGATCTCACCACGGCCTACTGGTTTTTGCTGGCCCAGGACTTTGCCCGGCAGGGTCCACGGGACTATGGCCGGCTGCGGCAGGTGCACGCGGGTGGCGAAGCCATGTCGCCTGAAGGCATCAGAGCCTGGCGTGAGGCCGGGCTCGGCCACATTACCCTGCTTAACACCTACGGTCCGACCGAAGCAACCGTAACGGCCACCGCGCTGGATTGCGGCAGTTATTCGAGCGATGATTCCATGCCGATGCAGGTGAGCATTGGCAAGCCGCTTGCGGGACGCAATATTTACTTGCTTGATGCCAACCTGACCCCTGTCATACCGGGGGTTGCGGGAGAATTGTGCATAGGGGGAGATTTGCTGGCTCGCGGCTATCTCAATCGTGGAGGGCTGACTGCGGAGTGTTTTGTTGCTGATCCCTTTGATGAGAAGGGAGGGCGGCTGTATCGTACGGGGGATCTGGCGAGATGGCGCGCGGATGGACAGATCGAGTATCTGGGGCGGCTGGATCATCAGGTCAAGATTCGAGGTTTCCGCATTGAACTGGGAGAAATCGAAGCGCAGTTGCTTTTGCAGCCAGAAGTCAGGGAAGCCGTGGTGGTTGCCGGGGAAGGGCCAAGTGGTGCAAGGCTGGTGGCGTATGTTTCCCCGCATGCGGGCGCCAGCGTTGACAATGGCAGGCTGCGCGAGGCGCTGGGCAAGGCGCTGCCGGACTACATGATTCCTGCGGCGATTGTGGCGCTGGAGCGTTTGCCGCTGAACCCGAACGGCAAGGTGGACCGCAAGGCGCTGCCCGAGCCGGAATTTACCAACATCGGCCGCTTCAACAACTACGAGGCGCCTCAGGGTGAGGTGGAAGAAGTGCTGGCCGGCATCTGGGCCGATGTGCTGGGGATCGGACAGGTGGGGCGCAATGATAATTTCTTCGAACTGGGTGGTGATTCCATACTCAGCTTGCAGATAGTGACCAAAGCGCGCCGCACTGGCTGGAAGATGACTCCCCGGCAATTGTTTGAACGGCAGACCATTGCCGCGCTGGCCGTAGTGGTTACACGGGCGGA
>JBKJYB010000386.1:0-2764 GCA_046716045.1 Nitrosospira sp. | reverse complement strand
GCAAACGATCCAGGAACAAACGCCGGTTGGGCAGCCTGGTGAGCGGATCATAGAAAGCAAGCTGATGTACTTGTTCTTCCGCCTGCTTGTGCTCAGTAATGTCCTGTATTACCGCAATGTGATAATCAGGTCTTGCACCCGGCACCCACATCGGCGAAACTGTCAACTTCACCCAGATGGCCCGGCCATCCTTGCGGAAGAGGCGTTTCTCCATCTCGAATTCGCGTATTTCTCCCGCCTTGAGGCGCTCCATATTGATTAGATCGGTCTCCAGATCGTCGGCGTGGGAAATGGATTGGAAATCGAGTGCGAGCATCTCCGCAGGCGTATAGCCCATAATGTCGACATACTTCTGATTTACGCGCACGAAGCGGCCGGTTACGGTACCGATCTGTGCCACACCTACCGCCATTTGCTCGAACAGGAATCGAAAGCGCGCCTCGCTTTCTCCCAGCGCACTTGTGCGTTCGGCGACAAGCTGTTCGAGATTCTGGTTCATCTGCTGCAAGCGTATTTTGCCCTCTTGCAACGCCTCTTCTACCTGCTTGTGGGTGGTGACATCCTGGACGGTGCCTGTCACGTTAACAGCCCGGCCAGTGTCATCGAACACTACTTCACCCCGGCCATGGATCTGGTGCTCGCTGTTATCGGGCCAACGTACCCGATACGTAAAGTCATAGAAGCGCCCTCCTCGCAACGCCAGCTGTAGTGTCTCTTCCAGCCGCATCACATCATCGGGATGTATCGCCTGCGAAAACAGCGCATGGCTGGGTGTGACGGCATGTGGTTCCAGACCCCACAAACGAAAATGCTCGTCGGAACACCGCATTTCTCCAGAAACCGGGTTCCAGTCAAAGCTACCCAAAAGGGCGATCTGCTGCGCCTGATTCAGGCTTTCCTCGCTATGTCTCAACATCTGCTCGCGCGCTGATGCTTCGATACGCAGTCTTATGTTTTCATGGAGGGTGCGTCCCACTCGCGATGCGTTTTGCGAAATGACAATCAAAAAAAGCGTAGTCATTATGCCCATGGATAGGGAAATTTCGCTACTTTCCATCCCGAAACGTACAATCAGCGGTATCAGGGTCAGCGGCAGAAAACTCAATACTGATAATCTGTCCGCCGACAATGAGGTGACAGCTCCGGCGCTCAATCCAGCCAGGACAAAGGAAAGAAATACCTGATGGGGTATATTTCCTACCGGGAACAACAGTATGCCGCCCATACCCCAAACCAGTCCACTGACAATGACCCCCACACGAAATCTGTGCCTCCAACGCAAAATAAAAGATATGCCACTCTCTCTGTTGCGGTGCCAAAGTATGATTAGAATCGTTCTGTACAACGAAACCATGATCATCAACATAAGCCAGCCAAACAGCCAGGTGTGATCTATCACCGATCTCTGTATATAGACAAGGATTAGCGCAAGCACCAGACTGGTACCGATAGCAGTCGGCAGGTTGATATAGAGCAGTCGAGTCTGCTCAATCTTCAACGCATTGGATTGTATGGTGTTCGAATCACTCAATGGCTTGGGCTGTATCATGTGGAGCGCTTATGAATTTGCGCACGACCATGTCCGCAGTTCATGGAGTTCGGCCATGGGCGAGGTTTAGCAGGATCGTGATGCGTTATGGTGTCGATTTTGGTCTACGGGGCACTACTGATATTCAGTATAGATTCATTGTTGGAATTCTGTTACCCCCGGGTGCCGGCTCATCCTCGCGGTGAGATCAAAATCGGTGGTTGAGTTGAACAGAAATGATGTGTACCGAGGTGTTGAAGGAACCACGGACAACCTGGAGCAATGGGTTATTGTTCGTTGCCCGGTTAATCTCGGCCTTATCCAAGAATACGTAGGCATATCCCACATCGATGGATGTCTTTTCGTTGATCTTCTGGTTAAAGCCCAGGGCCAGCCAGATACGATCCGAGTCCGGCAGGCGAACCGTCCGATCCGCCGCATTGCGCGTCGGCGACTGCTCGTAGGCAACTCCCGCCCGCAGTCGAAGTTTGTCGCTATATTGCTATTGTGCTCCCAGACCCCCACGATAGCTGTCTTTTAAACCCAACCTCTCATTTGACAGGACAGATCCCGAGGCGCGACTATTGACAACTAATGCGGGAATGGTGCTCCAGCCTGTCCATGTCAAATCACCGAGAAGCTGTAATCGGTCATTGACCATGTGGGATAACGCCACTGACGCGGTATTCGGCAATTCAACAGAGACAGAGGCCGGGATGGTATTGCTGAGCGTCCCAACGCGCCCATCAACTTTCAGATCCACTGTCGATCGATAGGTCAGACCCATGCGCGTGGCCGGAGTCAACTGGAACATGGCGCCAAGGTTATAGCCAAAACCTATGTCATTACCGGCCATTTTTGTTTTGGCATCCACCAGTGTAGGCAACAGTGCTGTCACAGGCGACATGCCGCGCAAATCAGCCTCGAGTCTCACAACGTTAAATCCTGCGCCGAGCGAAACGACCTCATTCATCCGCCACGCGATGCTAGGGTTGAAATTGATGGCGCTTATTTCCGAAAATACACCCTGATAGCGGCCGACAAAGGTATTGCTCCACTCGGTGGAGTTGCCAAATGTCACTGCCGGATGTAAATTGATACAGAGTGCCGATTGAAAACTGATACACCGTTTTGAGAAGATGTCCGCATTTTGGAATGCGGCCATGATCACTGACGAGGTGTATGTGGAAATCAAATTATTGAAGAAGCACGGCTTGAGCTTGCGCAAGATCGCCA
>JBKJYB010000385.1:0-2542 GCA_046716045.1 Nitrosospira sp. | reverse complement strand
CCGGCGGGATAATCGAAGGCGGCCCCCACCCCCCCCATTACCGCATTGACACGACCGCGGTGCGCTGCCATCCACTTCTCCTGCTTGGGGCAGCCCAACCCTACAAATAATACCGCTGTACCTGCCTCGTTGACTTCCGCGACCTCGGCTGCATCCTCTTCCGGCGATAAAGGCCTAAACGGAGGCGAAATCATACATCCCAGCCGTAAGTGTGGAAAAGCGCGCAGAATGGTTTTTCGCAGGCCCTCTAGCGTCTCGCTGGTACTTCCATAAAATGAAACAACTTGTCCGAGACGCTCAGCCTCGGCAAGATACCGCCACATCAGGTCTGGCCCATTGATTCGCGCCTGCGCGCGTATTCCCTGCCGCCTCAATATCCAGGCAACGGGCGCACCATCGGGAGTAGCGAGATCGGCTTCATTCACCACCCGCATAAACTCAGCGTCCTTTGTGGCAGTTACCACCGAATGCACATTACAAATGCAGACGTAACGCGATTCGTGCGCACCACCCCAGGAACAAAGGCGTGCCAGTACGGCACTCCAATCCAGTGCGTCAATCTGCACTGTGAGAACCGGTCGCCGCGTACGCTCCCCGGTGTTCGGCTTCGATTGCATCAGCATAAATCTCCATAAGCGCCGTGTAGTTCTTCTCTGGGGTATAGCGGGCTTCGTATTCTGCTCGCGCAGCCAGTCCCATTTCGTTCATTCGCTCCGGGTTATCCTGCGCCCATTGTAGCTTCGCGGCAAGATCGGCGGCATTGCCTGGCTCGAATAGCAGTCCGGTATAACCATCCTTTACCAAGACTGCCATCGCCCCCAGACGGCTGGCAATCACTGGTAATCCGGCAGCAAATGCTTCTACCAGTGTACGAGGAAATCCCTCGTACCAGATGCTCGGCATCACCAGCGCACGTGCAGCCTGCATCCGCTCAAGCACTATGTTGCCGTTTTGCCATCCGCTCATAATCACGCCGGGTATGCGCGCAAGTATTTCATGCTCCGACCCGGCCCCGATCACTTCACAGCCCAATCCTGGCGCATGCGAAATCGCATTGGCGAGAACGTCCACCCCTTTCTCTACTGATAAGCGGCCGACGAATAAAAAGCCCAGCCGTTTGACAAATGTACGTATCGGAGGGGACTCGACGAAATTTGGCTTCACCCGGATGAGTTCGGGCGGCAAACCGCTCTCGATAAATTTCTGACGACCGAATTCAGTGAATGTTATATAGCGACGAACCCGCTCGCGGTACGTACCTAAAATACGATGGAGCATAAGCGTACTCCCAAGCACAGCGCTTTGCATCACAGACTCTCGATAACAACCCCCGGGTTGATCATGACCCGTGAAAGTGAAATAGCATTGACTTTGTCTTGGTCTTTCCGCACGCCAAGATACCGCGCCCACAGATTGGTCGCGCAAAACTGCTCGATAAGCTCCTTTTGAAGCACAGCTTTGAAATGTTCAGGCTAATATTCTTTACGCTAGTCCCGGAATATTGTTCCTAGTAATGATGATATTCGGCACAGTATGCACCTGAAAAAAACCTCAGTCTGTAAATGATAAAAAACTCGAATATCTTTATCTGATTATTAGGGACTATCGTCCGTCCAGGAAACCTGCGTCTTAACCCCATCTGAGCCTACATAGTCACAGCGCCAAATATTACCATCCTGCGCGCAGCGTAAATCGGTCGCTCCAAGCAGGGTATTAACTGCGCTACGCCATTTTTCGGCGATAGGCTTTGGTTTTTTTGTTGTCGGCTCAATAAATCCGAGGGCTCCGTTGTCCCATGCGTACCAGAAAAAACGCTCTACCCCTTCAGCTCTCGCCAAAGCGAATGCCCTAAATACAATGTTACCTTTATCATCCAGTGGTATCTTTTTCCAGCCACCCTTGGCAACCATCCGATGATCTGGAGTGCCGTCGCCATGGGCGATCCACCAACCGGTTTCGGTGTTCCACAGCGGTTTTTGGCTGACGCCATTTTTTTTCATTACGCTACGAACTTCTCGGATCAATGGCACCATTGCCTGGGGGCCCGAAAGCGGAACATAAAAATGATGACCCACGATATCAATACAGTTTTTCCCTCCCGAAGCAAGGAAGTGATTCAAGTAGCCAAGATGGTCTTTTCCGCCGGGAGTCGAGCCTGCCGAAACAATCTGGTTCAGGGGATCGATCGACTTTAATATTTGAAACGCTTCGCATGTTAGTTCAACGAGTTTCGCAGGGTTTCCTGAAAAAAAGAGTTTGATGTTGGGTTCGTTCCAAACTTGATAGTGGTGAATACGTCCTTTATAACGTTCACCAACCGTTCTGACGTAACGACGCCAATCTTCGATATTGGCGGGCTCACTGGAGTTACCTGGCTTATAGTTGCTTGGAGCATTGGGCCGCGCTGCCGCCCATCGCGGACTGTTGGCCAGGGGCAGCAAGATTTCAACGTTGTGCTGTTTGGCCATCGCAACATAACGATCCAGCCGCGAAAAATCCCACTTCCCCGCGCTCGGTTCGAGGTTGGGCCAATCCACGTAGG
>JBKJYB010000384.1:0-2569 GCA_046716045.1 Nitrosospira sp. | reverse complement strand
CCAGAGATAGGGTTGCAGTTGGCGTAACTGGTTTAGATTCATCTCATACGTCCACGATGCAGCGTGCTTCCCATACTGGTCCGGTCTGCTTCACCGAAAGCATGGTCAGGGTTGCGCCTTTTACTTCAACGCCACGCTCCAGACCGGCATGCCACTTTTCGCCCGATGCTTCGGCGCACCACCGATTACCAACGTGCTGCACATGAAAGCGGCTGAAAACCATGCCCAGTTCACGTGACTTACCCAACAATAGGTTCAGCCATGTGACAAAGGCGAACTCGAAGTCGGCTTCTTCGAACTCAAACGTTACCGCGGACTTTGGCTGCACCGCGTCGAGATTGGTGATGATGGCGAATACCGCTTGTGCTCCGGTCTCAAATGCTTGCTCGACAGTCGCGCCGCACCCGATGATGCCAACGTCGGCGTCGTGCTCGAAATACTGCGGAGATTCAACTGGCATGAGCAGATTCTCTTCTACCTCGATCCAAAACCATAATTCATTATAGTAGCTTTACGAGAACTCGTTAGCTGACCACCGGCCAAACGTAAATCCACTCAGCGAGCTTCGTGCACTCATCAATCGAACGATGTAGCACAAAAGGCGCTCTGCTCCGCGATAAGAATAATGGCTTACCCTTGGGTTCCACTTTGTCCGCCAACTGCCTGTCGCAAAGGTTGCACGTAATGAAAAAATTGAAAAAATACCGTAGCCACCTATACTCCAGATGAACGCTTTAAACTTTTTCCAATTGGTGCGGGATGAGTGTTGAATAGAGACAGAGGGAGATAGCTATGATTTTTGCAAACCGGATTGCGGCGGCCAAACAACTTGTCGCGGCTCTTTCCGAATACCGGGATAAACGCCCGCTGGTGCTGGCGATTCCAAGAGGCGCGGTACCAATGGCAAAAATAATTGCCGACGATCTGAACGGTGAACTGGATGTGGTGCTTGTGCGCAAATTGCGCGCGCCCGGCAATCCGGAATTCGCTATTGGTTCAGTCGATGAAAGCGGTTGGGTTTATCTTGCGGATTATGCCTCCCGAGTGGGGGCGGATAAGGAATACATCAGGAATGAAGTTTCCACGCAACTGGAAACGATACGGCAGCGCCGATCTCAATACACTCCCGTGCGACAACCGGTTGATCCCGCCGCACGCTTAGTCATCGTAATCGATGATGGGCTGGCTACCGGTTCGACCATGCTTGCGGCACTGCATGCGCTCAGGGCGAAACAACCCGCTGAGTTGGTGTGCGCAGTACCGGTGGCACCCCCCGATACACTGGAAAAGGTGCGCGGCAATGCCGACCGCGTAATATGTCTCTCGACTCCCATCAACTTCAGGGCTGTCGCACAGTTTTACATGGATTTCCCGCAAGTGACGGACGAAGAAGTTATCGCCACTCTCGCCGCTGCTGGCCACGCGCACTGACCTAGCTGCGAGGCTAGCAGCCTGTCGGGCTTGAAGAATCGAAGCGAAAAAGTGACTGGGTGAGGGCAGATTTTGAAGCGATGATCAGACGCTGCGGCGCCGGCTCACGGGCAGAGGAATTTATACACTGCGGGTAGCGAGGAACCTCTAAATAAGCCCTCCTCGCGGGGCTGGCAATATTCTGACCCGCGGGTGTCTTATCCTCCGCGTTTCAACTACTCAACAATAACGGCTAAGGGTTAACAGTTACAATAGCGCTTTTGTTCGGGATAATTTCAGTGCAATCTCGCCTTGCTGCCAGAGCTTTCCGCCCGCTGCGCTTGCCGGACGGGGTTATCGTAGAGAAATACGGTTCGCTCCACGTTGCGTGCCGGTTCGATAGTTTATAAATCAACGATGTTGGAACTGCGTCATATCGGCAAAGCCTATGCGAATGGACGGCAGGTGCTGGCCAATTTGTCCTACGCCCTCGGTGCTGGCGAGTATGTGGCGATAATGGGTGAGTCCGGAGTCGGAAAATCAACACTGTTGAATCTGATTGCCGGTTTGGATATCCCGGATGCGGGCGAGATACTGATCGGCGGCATCGCCATGTCGTCATTGGATGACGATGCGGCGACCCGACTGCGGCGCAAAGAGTTTGGCTTCGTCTTTCAAGCGTTTCATATCCTGCCGCATCTGACGCTGAGTCAGAATATCGCTCTGCCCTTGCTGCTGAATGGCGTCTCTGGTGAGCGTATTGAAGAACGCACCGGGCAAATGCTGAACGCGGTCGGCTTGCACGACAGAGGACAGCATTTCCCGCGCCAGCTATCCGGGGGCGAGATGCAGCGAGTCGCCATCGCGCGTGCATTGGTACATCGCCCTAAATTGATCCTGGCCGATGAGCCGACCGGCAATCTTGATCCGGACACCGCGCATGACATACTCATTCTAATGCGCGCGTAAATCAAGGCGAACGGCGCATCCGGCATCATCGTCACGCATTCGCACGCGGCCGCGGCAACGGCGGACCGGGTGCTGGTACTGACAAAAGAAGGGCTCCACCCGGTAGATTCAGCACATTCGACAGATTCGCGTCAAAGTAGATGACGAAGTGGACAAATGGGGGCACGCTGTCCCGCTGGTTGTTATTGGG
>JBKJYB010000383.1:0-4877 GCA_046716045.1 Nitrosospira sp. | reverse complement strand
GGTAACTATAGTAAGACCAAACATCGCAGCATGAGCTGATCTCTTTCTTATAGATCAAAATAAGATGACTATTCAACAAACCCATGAGCCGCCCTCGGCGGCTTATCCCATGACGAGCTTCATTTGGTCGTACCGCTCATCCTCTTCTTCCTGGTTGCGGATGTATGCTCGAACAATATTCTCGTCCAATCCAACCGTCGAGACAAAGTATCCGCGAGCCCAAAAGTGCTCGCCCGTGAAGTTCTTCTGTCGTCCTCCAAACTTCCGTGCAATCTGAATCGCACTCTTCCCTTTTAAATATCCCACGACATTGGAAACCGCGTACTTCGGCGGAATGCTCAAGCACATATGGACGTGATCTCCCATCATGTGCCCCTCCACAATCTTTGACTCCTTGTGCAAGGCTAACTCGTGAAACATCTCCCCCAAATGCCGCCGCAGTACACCAAATACTTTCTTCTTGCGACGCTTCGGTATGAACACAATGTGATACTTGCAATCCCACCTCGTATGGCTCAGGCTCTGATATTCTTTCATCGTGAATCTCCTTTCTCTTGGTAGAGATCAGAAATTCACACCGACCGTCGTAAAGGTCAAATCCCGGTGAGTCCCCCGGCATAGCCGGGGGCTTACCTCTATGAGTTATATCCATTAACGATTCAACCGTATTGGAGAGCATGCAAAACCGGGGGAGATGGATCTGGACTCTGTTGCAAAAAAAAGGACAAACCAGAACTCTGCCCTGGCGGCCTTGCGGGACCTCGAAACGATACTTCTCCGAGATCATTCCAGTTTTCCACCGGCCGAAAGCCAGCCTGTGATAGTTCGCGCGTCTTATCGTTGCGAATGCGGCGGCCATCGGCCGTGATGCCTTCAAGAAGCGAAAAGGCTGCGGCGCGACGTTGTGGGTCGTGCATCATCTCGACGCGGGTCAGATACAGCCAGTGGCCAAGCTTACCCATGAACATAATGCCCCCCACCATGTCGCTTTCCGGATCGAATTTTTCGCGACAGAACTGCCTATTCTATTATTGATAAAATACGTTATCAATAATAGAATAGGGCGCATGAGCATCCAGGATCTCCCCATATCAGTACCTCCTTCCAGCCGGCTTTTGACCTCTGCCGACTTCCTGCGCCTGGCTGAAGTCCCGGCGGAAATCGAATGGTTTGCCAACATCGATAATCCGCAGACGCGGCGTGCCTATCGAAATGCGCTTGAAGATTTTATGAAGTTTACCGGCATCGAGCGGTCGGAGGAGTTTCGGGAAATTTCCCGTGCACATATTATTGCCTGGCGGGATGATCTCAAGTACCGGGAGTTGAGCGGCACGACCATCCGCCATCGCCTGGCTGCACTATCATCGTTGTTCGAATATCTATGCAACAAAAATGCCGTCACCCACAATCCGGTCAAGGGTATCAAACGGCCATCGGTGGAAGGCTATCAAGGCAAGACGCCGGCCATCGGCGATCACCAGGCGCGGGGGCTGCTCGAATCCCCGAATAAGGTATCACTCACGGGCAAACGCGACCGTGCCATTCTGGCTACCTTGCTCTATCACGCACTGCGGCGGGAAGAACTCTGCAAGCTGCTGGTCAAGGACTTCAAACACGAACGTCGCGGTGTCGCCCATCTCAAGGTTTCCGGCAAAGGTGGAAAGACGCGTTATATTCCGCTCCATCCGGCTGCGGGCGGCCTCATCCTGGATTATCTGGAAGAGATAGGTCATGGAGCTGATCTTGCCGGCCCGCTCTTCCGGCCTATTCGTAACAACCGCACCGGGACCCTGCACAAGGCGATTACCGCCGATATGGTTTATAAATTAGTGCGCGCGTATTCCGCAGCGCTAGGATTTAAAATCGGGGCGCATGCTTTGCGCGCGACCGCAGCCACCAATGCTCTGGACCATCAGGCGGACATTGCCAAGGTGCAGGAATGGCTGGGGCATGCGAATATTGCTACGACCCGGATTTATGATCACCGCAAGACTCGGCCGGAGGATAGTCCGACATTTAAGGTAAGTTACTAAAAATTGCCCTTAGTATGCCTTGACTGAAAATCTATTTTAGCCGCGCAAAGCAAGGGGCTTTGTTTTCTCGGCGGCTCGGGATCAGATTTAGTTAAGTTCTGCGATGACGCACCATAAAACCCATCAGTGAGCACTGCCACGCTAAATAAGCGGGGGTAAGTTAGTTCTGACCATCCGTTCGGAAGAGCCGGTAGAGGAAGAGCGTGGCATTTAGAAGGATTTATTAACGTCGGCGATTATGCTGGCGGCGTTCGGGCTGCTCCCTTTCACCTGCGCCTTGCAGATTGTGAGGATCAGGCCGCCGCCGAATATTTATTCGCCGCTCCCCAGCTCTTTTTAGGTATCTTTGATGACCATCTGGATTTGCTGGCGAACAGGGGCGAAACATGCGGATGACGTTGGGTGGAAATGATGAATCATTCATGGGGGCCACTCATTCAATGTCACTCATGGTAATAGCTATTGGCTATCTTCCCGCCTGACGCGGTCTGGCGTTTCTGCGAGGACTAGGAGGAAGGGGCAAACTTGGTTCGAATTACCGAGGGTGACTTCTTGTTAGTAATAGCGAAAAAAGGTAAATTGCTTCGGCACTTCCCTCAGATTTCCAAACAATTCCAATTCGCATCTGTCTCTGATTTTGAACTTAGGGTGACCTAACGCAGCGAGCCCCCGCTCTACATTAAGCAATAATCACGCCATGTTTGATTATTATCATCAATCATAAACTTAATATAGATAGCAGATAAGAGGCGGTCGTCTTTAAGAGACGTCAATCCCGGTACTAATCTAAGCGTTTGTATTGTAATAGATTAAAGTGTTGCCATTTAGCTACAGAAAACCATGACCGCTTAGGGTCATTACCCATGGCGATAATGCGCTTTCTTAGCTTTCCTGGCGTTTTTACCTGCGTCTGCTATACATAAAAAATGAATTAGATATTTTGTTATTACCTGCTAATTCAGCGGAGTTCAATGCGTACGGAGAGCGGGATTCTTTGGCAGGTTGTTCTTTTGCTTTGGAAGGAGGAAAAAGTGAAGAAATATAGTCATGATGACGCACTCACCACTTCTGCTTCTGCCCTGCTTGATCACGGTGCGGAAGTCTTTACGAAAAAAATGTTCAAACATACTCAATCTAGAGCTCAGGAACGCTGGATCGATATGGAAAAGAGCCGGAAGGAAAAAAAGTCGTTTACTATCAGATGGAAGTCCCGCAGGGACGAGTTTGACCGGGTTTAGTCCGGGCCGGCAAGGTTCCCCGGCCCACCATCACCCGATCGCACACAATGTGCAGAAACAGCGCATTAATCGTTAAGCCGGTTGTGCGCTTTCGAGGCGATCCCACGTAGCAGCCTGCACCCCTCTTTGGAAGGGATGGTCAGAACTAAGCATGTGCCGCTGGGCGTTAAGATCTGATTCCTGGCATCATTGCCAGCCTACTTCAGCAAATAAATTGAGATCGGGAGACCGCTATGCGTATCCGTCCGTTGCATGACCACGTTCTGATGAAGCGACTGGAAGGCGAACACAGAACTGCATCTGCAGGGGGAAAGAAACATTGAGATGGGCAAATGACGTCTATGGGATGTAAAGGTTGGCGACAAAATATTGTTCGGCAAATACGCTGGCGAGGTTGTGATAATTGAGCGAGAGGAACTACTCATCATGCGGAAAAACGACATCATGGCCGCGGTGGAAAGTCTGACAAGGGTTATAAAGTAGTATCCATTCTGGAGGTTTTTGTGACGATAAAAGAAATCCTGTTTCATGACGCTGCTCGTGCCAAGATCGTCAAAGGCATCGATATCCTGGCGGATGCGGTTAAGGTGACCCTCGGTCCGAGAGGCCGCAACGTCATTTTAGATCGTTCCTATGGTCCACCTCTCGTCGCCAATTCTGGTGTTATTGTGGCAAAAGAGATTGAACTTGAAGACAAGTTTGAGAATATGGGTGCAGAGATGGCGAAGGAGGTCGCCAGCAAAACGTCTGACGTGGCAGGAGATGGTACGACCACCGCTACGATACTGGCGCAGGCAATCGTGCGGGAAGGGATGAAATTCGTCGCAGCTGGAATGAATCCGATGGATTTGAAACGTGGCATCGACATGGCGGTTGCCGCTACCGTTGAAGAGCTCAAGAAAATTTCTAAACCATGCACAATCAGCAAAGAAATTGCCCAGGTCGGAGCTATTTCCGCCAATGCCGACGCTGCCATTGGCGAGATCATTGCAAAGGCCATGGAAAAGGTCGGCAAGGAAGGCGTAATCACGATTGAAGATGGCAAGAGTCTACAAAACGAGTTGGAAGTAGTGGAAGGGATGCAGTTTGACCGCGGCTATCTGTCTGCCTACTTCATTAACAACCCCGATAAACAGATTGTAGAGCTGGATGAACCCTACATTCTCCTGTATGAAAAAAAGATAAGCAATATCCAAGACTTGCTGCCACTGCTGGAACAGGCCGCCAAGGCTGGCCGCCCACTGCTTATCATTGCGGAGGATGTGGAGGGCGAGGCGCTGGCGACTCTGGTGGTCAATAACATCCGTGGCATTTTGAAGACCGTTGCCGTTAAGGCGCCGGGTTTTGGTGATCGACGTAAGGCCATGCTGGAAGACATTGCCATTCTCACTGGTGGCACAGTGATCACCGAGGAAACCGGCCTAACCTTGGAGAAAATAACGCTGGAAGGGCTCGGCCAAGCCAAGCGCGTTGAGGTGGCCAAGGAAAACACGATACTGATTAGCGGTGCAGACAATGCTGCAAAGATCCAGCACCGTATCAAACAAATCCGTAAGCTGATCGAGGAATCCACCAGCGACTACGACAAAGAAAAGTTGCAGGAGCG
>JBKJYB010000382.1:0-3615 GCA_046716045.1 Nitrosospira sp. | reverse complement strand
GCCAAGGCCAGCGACATCCTCGCCAAGGTCATCCGCGCTCGTGCCACTATGAATAAGTACACTTCTAATTGACGCACTACACTAGCAGTTCATGTTAAAACGCCATCACTGTAAAACGAAGGGTGCCCTCGTCTAGGCGTGCAAAAACCCGGCTCTTTGTACGGTGGCGTACAGACAGTTGTCCTCGCGTAAGTGAAACTGGTATCAAGGTGAATTAAGGCGGTGTGACTATTGCGACTGACCCATCGTACTTTTTATGTTTATGAATTGCTCCTCTGAAAAGGAAATCTAGATCATGAATGTAAGACATATATATCTCAAAATCGAGACAGTACCAAACTATAGTCCTGTTGCTCCTGATGATGCGGAGCATCATAAGCACCGCCTTGATTGCATGAGAAACATGGAGCATATAGACGCTACTATTCCACAAGCGGAAGTAGATCGCCGCTCACTGGATGCCTTGGTTTACCGCGAATACCTCGACGCCGCCTACACAGTAATAAAAAATACTCCGCTCATTGCTACGGATATCAATGAACCCCGCATCGAGCGGAGAATTCCCGGGACAGTCATCTATACGCAACCGGGGGAGAGACTCTATGTCCATGTGCTGAACGGCGATAGCAAGCCTCACAGCTTTCATGTACACGGTCTGCATTATGGCATCGACTCAGATGGCTCATGGCCTTTTGGCGTGCAGGAATACGATGGGCCGAATCGCAGTGATGCGATTTGTCCTGAAGACCAGTGGTGTTATGTCTTTGATGTGAAAGAAGACTCCATCGGTGCATGGCCTTTTCACGACCATCATATGCACATCGAGGAAGCCGTAAAGCATGGACTCTTCGGCGGCATCGTGGTTCGTGATCCCCACTGCGAGAAAGCAGACCTTGAAGTACCCATTTTTTTTCACCGCCTCACAGCAAATGTTGGTAACGCGATTTTCGATAGTGGCTCGCTTAATGCGAACGATTTATTCACTTTTACGTTCAATCAGGAAGGTACCTTCGAATACTACTGCCGTTTCCATCCCATGCAAGGGCGCGTACGTGTCACGATGGCAGGCCCTCTTACAGCAACCATCAATATTCTGGATACCCCGGCACGCTTCGAACTTGATGATATAACAGTAGGCGTAGGTGCTGTGGTTACTTGGAATCATGCGGGCAATCAGCCTCATACCGTAACCGAGCGCAGCGGTGCCGGCCTGGAGTCATTCGCCATCAACGGGCGCACCTTCGTGGGGAATACGCCGACTATCGTGGCCAAGTCTGGCACCCGCGTGCGCTGGTACGTCTTCAATCTGGACTTGAGCATGGTCTGGCACAATTTCCACCTGCACGGGCAACGCTGGCGGTGGGGCACTGAATGGGTCGACACACGCTCCCTCGGGCCAGCCGAATCTTTTGTCGCCGATACAGTCGTGCCGCCGGTTATTCTTCTGCCCTTGCCGCTCGAATGTGAATGCAAGCCTCATGAGGGGCACGAGGTTCCTCATTCCTTTCCGCCTGAGGATGAGGGCGGGCATGATGCGCCCCACCATGGGCGTGAGGCGAGCCGTCCCTCCCGGCCTGAACATGAACATACTCATGGACCTGCCCATGAAAATTCCAACCATTCTTCCATGTCGTCGTCCGGGCATGAGCATGGATACCCGTCGAACGAAGCTTGCCCCGGCCAGTATGGGGAAACACGCAAGAAATACCGCCTGCAGGGCGATTTCCTGATCCACTGCCATGTGGAGATGCACATGATGGAAGGCATGGCGGCAGTGCTTCGCGCCACGCAGGAAATCGAGCTGAGCGATGAGGAACTTGACCGGATCTGTTACCAGCTGCCAACCGTGCGTGTACATGAGTGTCCCGACGTAGGGCACCACCCTTGCGGTGGAGACGGCGAAGACGGCTGGGAATTGCTGGAACCATCGCCGATTTTCGTGGTTCATGGGGCGCTGTTAAACACGGGGCATGTATTGCTCTTTTCAGGAGCAACAGAAAGCCCTGATCGGGTCGCGTATCCGCTCGAAGCTCGTGTATGGGATCCCGCTACCAAACAGATCATGCCAGCCGTCATTGCCTTGCCGGAGGATTTTTTCTGTTGCGGGCATACCTTCCTGCCTGACGGCCGCTTGCTTATCATCGGCGGGGACACAACTCCAACTGGTCAAGGACATAGCAACAATCGCTGCTATATCTATACGCCTAATGCAGCGAATCCAGAGGCCGGCTCGTTTAGTCCAACTGCCAGGATGGCCGACGCGCGCTGGTATCCCACGGCGTTGAGCCTTAATGATGGACGCGTACTCGCCTTTTCAGGCGGACATCCCGTTGCGGCAGAAGTCTAAGTATTCGGCGGCGGAGCTTGGATGCCGATCGCCGGAGCAAACCGCTCATTCGATGAGTTGTATCCCGGCATGCATTTGCTTCCTTCGGGAGAAATTTTTTATACCCGCGCCGGTTGGGCGGGGGCAACCGGAACCCAGACGGCTTATTTAACTATGACCGGGCCAAACAATGGCAACTGGACCGATTATGGGCAACAGCAATTTTACGATCGCCAAGAAGGTATGAGTCTTCTCATGATTGATACGACCGTAAATCCGGAGCGTACGCGCCTGTACGTCTTCGGCGGTGGTGTGTCCGGTCCTGCCACTGCACGCAATAATGCGACTTCCGAAGTGATTGAATTCAATGGCGGCATTGCGGGCTCGGCGTGGGTGCGTACCGCGGACATGAATTTCGGCCGCACCAATGTGAATGCCGTCGTGTTGCCCACCGGCAAGATACTCATCATAGGTGGACACAGCAACGGCCAGAAATGGTCACCGACGCCCGTGCTGGAAACAGAAATCTATGATCCGGCGACGGATACATGGACGCTTGGTGCGCCATTGAATTTCCCGCGCCAGTATCACTCGGTATGTATTCTGCTACCGGAAGGAAGAGTTCTAGCAGCAGGCGGGGTTGCGCCAGGTACGGCGGATCCGGATCAACATTCGGTGGAGCTTTATTCACCGGGTTATCTTAGCTTGGGCGCACGGCCGGTCGTATCGAATGCGCCGCCCGCTGTCACCTATGCGACTGTTTTTGTGATTGAAACGTCGCAGGCTGCTGATATCAATGCGGTGGTGTTGATCGCACCGATTGCGGTAACGCACCATACCGATGCCGGACAGCGTTATATCAAACTGCCAATCCACTCGCGTACCGCCACCACCATAGAAACCGAAGCTCCGACACATGGAAATATCGCGCCGCCGGGGTTCTACATGCTCTTTGTGGTCAATAATCAGGATGTACCATCAGAGGCGAGGTTTGTGTTGATTTCTTAGTTTTTTAATTAACGTGAAGGAACAAGGTGGCACCAATGAGACGTAAATCATATCAACCATAGATAAGGAGACATTCTTATGAAAAAGTAAATACACACCGCGAATCAAATTACTAGCATGCTGCCAATGTCTTAAAATTAAGTAGGCTACCCTATCTTTCGAGTTGCACAAGATAAAGGGGTCTACCATTAGCTCCATGTGGATGCGATGTAAGCTAGGAACACGTTATTCATTGGGGGCACAAAACTTAAGTGAGGTGATTATTATGAAACAAATAACTA
>JBKJYB010000381.1:0-3165 GCA_046716045.1 Nitrosospira sp. | reverse complement strand
ATCCGGTCGTTTCCGGATGAGAACTATTTATATTTTTCTTTGCGGGTAAAGATACTTCAGCCACTGAACCGTATGTTTCGTGGTCGTCGCCGATGCGCGGCTTCACCGAAACTTTCACCGGCATCGGCGCCATGCCTTTTCCCGGCAGCGGCACGATCGCGGGGATTGGAACTCCCGCAACAATTTCCCCGTCCGGTAACGCTCTGGCCCCCACAGCCGGCTCCCCATCCATTAACCCGAACATGTTGTTGGGGTCGTGAAAATCCTCTGCGCCAATACCACTGACCGCAAGCCGCGTGCCCGCCTCGAACACATCGTGATTACGCCACATGTACCACATACCCTGGGCGAAATGCGGGTAGAAATGACAATGAAAAATGGCATCTCCAACCGTTTTGTTGCGGTTGCCAGAACCGCCATAAGCGATCTCGTAGGTGTAGCCGGACCCCGGGCCCACACCCTGAGCATCGATGTAGTTGGAATTGTCGTCATTCGGATTGAACAGCCACTGATGGTTATGCAGGTGGAAAATGTGCTGTTCCTTGCCGGAATGCATATTGCGGAATTTGACGAAATCGCCGATATAGCTGTGGTGCACGTTGGCCGGATCATGGGGATAAAAGGCCTTGGTGGCGCGCTGCTCCTTCGGTTGGATACATGTCTCCTTACGCATTCGATCGAATGTTTTGTTGGTAAAGGGATTAATTTCCGCAGCACGTGCCGGATCGAGATATTCGGGCTGGCATTGGCTAATAACGAGATTGGCTGGTTTATCAACCAGCATCGCGGGATCGCCCACCGCGAACGAAGAGAGGAAAAATTCCTCGAAGGCGCAATCCAGGCAATCCTGCATTGGCCCGGCTTTCAGGCGGTTGGCGATAATCTCCGCCCCGATACCCCCGAGCCATAATTAATCATGAAGGCATCGCGTACGCCATGCAGCGTGTGTCCGAGTTCGGGGTGTTCGAAGAAATACGGGAAAGCCTGGGTGGCCGCATTTTCATCATGAAAAATGGAAACAAACTCGCGGAAGGGCTCCAGGCGATTAGGAAGCGCGGGGTTGCGCGCGATATTGGAATCCGGTTTTTGCCCTTTTTTTATCTGTTCTTTACAAAAAGACTCATTTTTCCCCTCCAGCGGATACGTGGAACAATCAAAACTGCCATCCTCGTTCGGCCCGACAATAATAGCGTTGATATCGCCGTGCACGAGACGCTTATTCTGCACCATATTCAGAATCGGTAACCCCGCCTTGCCTTCCCGGCACCAGATGCCGGCAGGGCAGTCATCCGGATAGGTGGCTTCGTAATCGATAACGGGTTGCCCGGTTGGCGTCGTTCCCCTGGTCGCGAGGCGCATTTCTTCCTCGGTAACCTGGGCGCGATAGAAACGAGCCTTTTTGGGCTGCACCGTCACGGCACCAAACAGTCCGACGCCGCTATTGCCGGACGTTCCGTCGCCACCGAAGACCGCGCCATCGCTGCTGACCAGATAGGCGCCTTCTTTGTGAGCATAAAAACAATATTCGCGGGTTTCGCCGGGCTTTGCCAGACTGCCGCGTTCTTCATTATCGGGTCCGGGGGGAATGCTGCTTTTATTCCTTCCGACATAGGAACTATCGTCTTCGATGCTCGTCACCAATTCGAGCCCTTGGGGATGAAACCCTACAGTACGGCTGGCGACTTGGTCGTCAAGCCGAAAGATTTTCTGTTCGGGGAGCGTACCCGGGGCGTCCTTGGCAGCATGCTCAACTGGATGATCGATACCAGGCAAGGGATCCGGATAGGAATCGAACGGGTTGGCCTGGTTGGGAAATGGGTCATGCGGCGTGCGGGGCGGTACGGGTTTGAGATGAAGCAGGTTGGTGAAGCGCACTTTCAAATAACCCCCTTCCGCCACGCGCAAAACCAGCGGACGTGGACGCAGATCGGGGCGCAAGGCTATATCCCGGCTGGTGTGTTTGCTTGCGGCTTTTTGGAATAGTTCCCTTCCTTTGGCCGTGTAATTGAGCAAATGCTTGCTTTCCAGATCGATGAGATCGTGACGCAACGCGTACATCATCCAGTTGACGTTCTGCGCGCCCAGGCGGTTAAACACCATCGGATGATCAATTGCTACGACATCGGCTGTCAAAGCAGAAGTTGGACAACTGCGTACGGTTGATGTATTGGCAGAAGCCAAGCCGGTAATGAGCGACATAAAGAAACAAGAAGCGGCTACCCAGCGAACAGTTGAGTCCATGATCCTCCCCCCGGAAACTTTATTAAATAAAGTGCCATGATTCCAAATGAGCCAATGGTTCCAAAGAGCCATGGTTAAACATAGATGAGGCAGAAGAAAAATACAAGTATTAGCAACAAACGAATTGCGCCAACTCAACACCCACCGGCTAAAGGCGGTGAGTTGGGGCTGCGAACTGAAAGCTCGGATATGCGTCGCCTAAACGACGCATCTTAATCGGGGTCCCATTTCGAAATCATTTTCGGCTTTGACTCAGAGTAACGCGCCAAATACTGCTTGATCATCTCTTCCGTCATTTGGTCTACCGCGGCCCAGAAATACCTCTCGCCCAAAAATGTTTTCCCCTATCTCTTTTTCAGGTGCGGATCTCTTAAACGGCTTGCTCGCAAGCACTCATGTTTGTCCGTTGCCAGATTACATCTGGAGCATGAACCGATTTGCTGCTTGCTAATGGCTTCGCCCTCGCGTAGCACAGAGAAGCTTTGCCGTCAGATGAATGGTCCTCACCTTCCTCTTTCTCTCCGTTCTCGCGTAGACTGGGTGCCTCTCTTCCGACCATTTTTTGTGTTTCCAAGAAGCGTTGCGTTTTCACTGCTCGCGCCCCGCCTGCTGCGCGCACTTCACCAAAGCGTACGATCTGATCCAGCACCGACTTGACCATCGCGCTTGGCACCACGAAACCGGTCTAGGCATTGGCGACGGAGGGGCCGATAGCAGCGACGAAATCCCCTAGCAGCCTGTCGGACTTGGAGTTAAACCCACAACAATTTTCGCGTATCCGAGGGGGCGCTTGCTGCTGTGCTTCCACAAGCCGCTTTCCAGAGGGGCTGAAACAACGGTAACCGATGGGAGTTATCCGATCAGCACGAACATTCGCTTCAAGTTCCACGCCAGAGACACCAAATTTAACTCACCTTTGACGTT
>JBKJYB010000380.1:0-8283 GCA_046716045.1 Nitrosospira sp. | reverse complement strand
GCTTTCGTTTGAAGCTAAGTGCCATACGGGAGTAGTGGAAATTTTATTTCTGATGGAAAAAACTGCGTCGGTGGATGAGCCCATTACCGAAGAAACAGCGCGTTCAATCTTAGGCTTGCCGTGCGATGCACCATTCTCACAGATTAAGGCTACGTGGCGAAGACTCTGCCAGCAGTATCATCCGGACAAGCATCACGGGCTTCCTGAACGGTTAAAAAAAGCTGCTGAAGTTGAGGTGAGCCGTATCAACGAGGCTTATCGCTTTCTCGCACGAGTTTCAGCCGAGGAATTCTGAAAGATAGGATCATAGACCGCTCGCTAAAATACCACCAATTTCGTCGTCCTCCACTCAACTTTGGCAACACGGCGGCCGTGAGGCCCAGCAGAAGTTGCAAACTTCTCTGACTCACTGCCCCGTTAGTGCCCCTCAAAAAGAAAAAGCTTACGATAATAACTGTAAGCCTTTATTTAAATGGTGGGTCTGGCTGGACTCGAACCAGCGACCAAGGGATTATGAGTCCCCTGCTCTAACCAACTGAGCTACAGACCCTATTTAGACACTAAAATGGAAACACCGAAGGCCGATCAGCCTTCGGTATCCAGAAAACTGCGCAGGCGTTCAGAACGCGAAGGATGACGCAATTTGCGTAGCGCCTTGGCTTCGATCTGCCGAATGCGCTCACGCGTCACGTCAAATTGTTTACCCACCTCCTCCAGCGTGTGATCGGTATTCATTTCGATGCCGAAACGCATGCGCAGTACTTTTGCTTCACGCGGTGTCAGAGAGTCCAGTATATCCTTGGTTACATCACGCAGACTGGCGTAAACCGCGGCGTCCGCGGGCGCCATGGTGGCTGAGTCCTCGATAAAATCACCCAGATGAGAATCTTCGTCGTCGCCAATGGGCGTCTCCATGGAGATCGGCTCCTTGGAAATCTTGAGGATTTTGCGGATTTTCTCTTCCGGCATCTCCATTTTTTGCGCCAACAACGCGGGTTCCGGCTCTTGCCCGGTTTCCTGCAAAATCTGGCGCGAAATACGATTCATCTTGTTGATGGTTTCGATCATGTGCACCGGAATACGTATTGTGCGCGCCTGATCGGCGATGGAACGGGTAATGGCTTGGCGAATCCACCAGGTGGCGTACGTCGAAAACTTGTAACCGCGCCGATATTCAAATTTATCCACCGCTTTCATGAGCCCGATATTGCCTTCCTGTATGAGGTCAAGGAATTGCAGTCCACGGTTGGTATATTTTTTGGCTATGGAAATCACCAACCGTAAATTAGCTTCGGTCATTTCGCGTTTCGCACGGCGTGCCTTGGCCTCGCCGGTGGACATCCGCCGGTTGATTTCCTTGAGGTCTTTAAGCGGGATGCCCACTCGCTTTTGCAGCGTCAGCAGATTCTCTTGCTGTTCGACGATAGCCGGCTGGTAGCGCCCCAGCGTCTGACTATACGGCTTGCCAACCGCGACTTCCTGTGCCACCCAGTCGAAATTACTCTCGTTACCTGGAAAGCCCTTGATAAAGTGATTACGCGGCATACCCGCCTTGGTCACGCATAGCTCCATGATTTTGCGCTCATAGCCGCGCATTTCATCCACCAGGCCACGCTGGGTATCGCAAAGCCTCTCAACCATTTTTGCGGAGAAGCGAATGGCCATAAGCTCGGCTGAAATACTCTCCTGTATGTCTTTGTACGCCTTGTTGGTTGATCCCTTTTTTGCCAACGCTTTCTGCATCTCGGCATACGCCTGCTGAATCACCGCAAAACGCTCCAGCGCATCATTTTTCAACTTGAGTAAATTAGCGCTTGCTATCGCGGCGATGTCCTCATCTTCCGTATTCTCCGCGCCCAGTTCCTGCTCCAGCGTTTCATCGGAGATTTCTGCGCTGACCATTTCCTGATCATTTGGGTCCAGCAATCCATCCACCAATTCGTCAATGCGCATCTCATCTCGCGCCACCTTGTCGGCAAGATCGAGTATTCCGGCTATGGTGGTCGGGCAGGCGGAAATTGCCTGGATCATATGCTTCAATCCGTCCTCGATACGCTTTGCAATTTCGATTTCGCTCTCGCGCGTGAGCAATTCCACAGAACCCATTTCCCGCATATACATGCGTACCGGATCGGTGGTGCGGCCAAACTCGGAGTCCACAGTGGAAAGCGCCGCTTCAGCTTCTTCCACCACATCCTCATCGGCCACCGTCGGCGCGGTCTCGGACATCAGCAGTGTTTCCGCGTCGGGCGCCTCATCATAAACAGAGATACCCACATCATTGATCATGCTGATGATGTTTTCGATCTGTTCAGCATCCAGCATATCATCGGGAAGATGATCATTGATCTCGGCATAGGTCAGATAGCCGCGCTCCTTGCCCTGCACGATGAGATTCTTGAGGCGCATGCGCCGCGCCTCAATATCTTGTGGCGCGAGCGGAGCTTTCTCGACGTCTTTCGCCTGAGCCTTGGCTTCCTTTGCCGCCTTGGCCCTGGCTGTTTTTGTGGTAAGCAAATTGGGCTCGGTGATCGCCAGAACTGTCCGTTCGATCTCTGTCACGCCCGACGCTTTAGCGGATAATTTCGCAACGGTCGTAATTTTTTCCTCCAACGCTTCCGCAGTCGCTTTTACCGGTGATTTTGCCGATTCCTTCAGCGGCTTTGTAACGGACTGGCTTGTTTCCTTTTTTCTCGCCACCTTGACTTTGTCGGCGGGACGACCCACAACCGCGGCTCCTGAAGCCGCAGCCTTCGATTTTTCTCTTACCGCCACCTTGGCTTGCGTTTTCGCTTTTACCATGTCGATTCCCAGAAATAATACGGCTGGTTGAGACCTAAAAATTTTTCGATTATATCAAAATTTTGTTAACGCTGTTCGGCTTATCGCTTTCAAGGTACAGCCAATCGCTGGAGTTCCTGCTTTTCCTCGGGGGTAAGCATACTCAGGGGTTTGTTATGTAACCTTGTCATGCGTTGTTTACGTTGCATCTCCCGCAAGCGCGCCAGTGCGCCGGCAAACTCCGCCTCCAGATCGATGTTGTTGTCCCACGCAAGGGTTTCGCTCTCGGCCTTATGTAGCAACACACGATGAGGACTATCGTGAAAATATGTGATCGCCGAAGGTATTGCCGTGTCTTTTCCAAGATGGGGGTGGGTATCGATAAATTCAACCAGTGCCGTCAGCGCTGCTATTTCTTCAGCATATTCCCGGCTTTCCATGAGCAGCGCTCTATCCAGCTTCCGGACATAGTCGGGATCGTACAACAGTATCTGTATCAGCCAACGGTAAGGCGAGGCAGGCTGTGGTCGTGGCACTTTTTCACGAAACGGAGAGGACGAAGCACGCCTGATCTTTAATAAATCCTCCAACTCTCTTTGGGTGGCGCCACTGATTTCCGCCAATTGCTTCAACAACATCAGCGCCAATCCTGGTGCCACAACCCGCGCCAGCAGAGGCTTTGTGTCCTGCACCAGTTTGGCGCGGCCTTCGCTGGTTGTCAGGTCGACACGTGCCGACAATTCCCTGAACAGAAAAACAGACAGAGGCAATGCTTGCTTGAGCAATCCCTCAAACGCTTCCTTGCCGAAATTACGGACATAGCTGTCGGGATCCTCACCCTCGGGCAGAAAGAGAAAACCAATGTTCTTGCCGTCCAGAAGCTGCGCAAGGCTATCTTCCAGTGCGCGCCATGCTGCTTTCCTGCCCGCATTATCACCATCGAAACAAAACACCACATTGTCGGTCTGGCGCAAAAGCTTTTGTATGTGAAACGACGTAGTGGCGGTACCCAGAGCGGCCACGGCATATTCGATACCATGCTGCGAAAGCGCCACCACGTCCATATACCCCTCTACCATAATCACCCGTCCCGTCTCGCGAATCGATCTGCGCGCGGCGAACAGGTTGTAGAGTTCGCGACCCTTCTGAAACAGAGGTGTTTCGGGAGAATTGAGATATTTTGGCTCACCCTGTTCCAGCACTCGTCCGCCGAAACCCACAATCCGCCCCTTGAGGTCAAGAATGGGAAACATGATACGGTCGCGGAACCGGTCATAGTGTTTGCCATCATCGCTCTCGATGATCAGCCCGGCCTCCGCAAGCAGATTTGTCTGCGCTTTCGCCACGTAATCAGGAAATGCGGCGTCCAGGTTTCGCCAACCAGCCGGGGCATAACCAACGGCAAAACGGGCCGCCGTCTCGCCCGTCAAACCGCGCTTTTTCAGATAGGCAATGGCGCTTTCTGAATGTTTGAGCTGTTCCCGGTAAAACCGCGCGGCAACATTCATTACCTCAAGCAAATCCTGGAAAGAACTTTCTGTTCCCTGGGTTTTATCTGGTACCGCGTGAGATGAAGGCCCCGATCCGGGTGTTCGGCGAAAGGACTCGGGTTCCTGAACGGGTACTTGCATCCCGACGCGCGCCGCGAGATCACTTATCGCCTCGACAAAACTCATGCCACCGTATTCCATCACGAAGCCGATGGCGCTCCCGTGCGCACCACAACCAAAACAGTGATAAAACTGCTTGGTGGGCGTTACCGTGAATGAAGGCGTTTTTTCACTGTGAAATGGGCAGCAGGCGGTGTAATTTGCACCGGCCTTCCTGAGCGGTAGGTCACGTTCGATGACATCTACGATATCTACGCGATTGAGCAAATCCTGAATGAATGATTGTGAGATCATTTATAGCGGATAAACCAATAATATCTTGGACGGTGTGCAAATCGGGAAAACCTGATCACACGGTTTCATTATAGGATGTTTTCTAAAAATGCAAGGGAACACGCTCCCATACCGCATCCGCAATCGGGACCAAGTAACTATCCCGTCAATGACAACGTACCGGAATATCAGTTAAGGAGCTTTGTTCTGACCAGTGCGGATACTTTACTCATGTCAGCCCGTCCGGAAAGCCTGGATTTGAGAATAGCCATCACACGTCCCATGTCCTGCTGTCCTTTAGCTCCAGCGGCCAAAATCGCGTCGATTACAGCATCTTCCACTTCAGCGCCGCTTAATGCTTCCGGCATATAAACCCTCAGCACGCCAACTTCGTATTTCTCCGCGTCGGCCAAATCATGGCGATGCGCGGCCTCATATTGGGTAATGGAATCGCTGCGTTGTTTGAGCATCTTTTCTATCACTGCAACGACTGCGGCATCATCCAGCACAATACGCTCATCCACTTCGCGCTGCTTGATTGCGGCCTGCAACAACCGGATGGCATCACGCCGCTTGGTGTCACCCGCGCGCATTGCGGCTTTCATGTCCTCAGTGATTTGTTGTTTCAGATTCACAATGGGGATTATTTGCCTTATTTGCCAGGAACCGGTCGATCAAACCGCATATCGTATCAAGTATGGCCAGTTAATCATCCGGCCAGCAGAAGCATGAATTTATGAAACTCATAGTTCTACCGCCATCAATCCGTGATCGCATGCGGGATCCATAGATAATTATTTTGACTAACTTTAACTAATAAAGTTTCGGTGGGAGTAACTGACTGCGCAGGCGTTTGTAGGTACGTTTAACCGCGGCGGCCAGCTTGCGCTTGCGTTCAGCGGTGGGCTTTTCGTAGAATTCTCTGGCACGTAATTCAGTAAGCAGACCGGTTTTTTCTATGGTACGCTTGAAACGACGCATGGCAACTTCAAATGGCTCGTTTTCCTTGACTTTAATAGTGGTCATGAAGATGTAGTCTCCTTCCTTAATATGTAAATAATTGGACAAATGGCGTGTATGACTGGTGCAACGTGTAACCCGTTATTATATAGCAGTACGTAATTCTGTTGTAAAAGACTAATTTTTCTCACACTCCATTGCTTGTACTTGGTATTGAAACTTCCTGCGACGAAACCGGCATTGCGCTCTATCACACGAAGCACGGTCTGCTGAGTCACGCGCTTTACTCGCAAACGGAAATGCATGGCGAGTATGGCGGTGTTGTACCAGAACTTGCCTCGCGCGACCATATCCGGCGAGTATTACCACTCATCAGACAAGCCTTTGCGGCGGCCAGTCTCGATCTGCGGGACCTCAACGCGATCGCCTACACGCGTGGGCCGGGACTGGCTGGAGCGCTACTGGTGGGCGCGAGTATCGCCGCTGCTCTTGGCTTCGCGCTAAACATTCCGGTGCTGGGCATTCATCACCTTGAAGGGCATCTCCTGTCTCCGCTTTTATCCACTCCCGCACCTGACTTTCCGTTTGTGGCGCTGTTGGTGTCAGGTGGCCATACCCAGTTGATGGAAGTGAGCGGCCTCGGACAATACACGCTACTGGGCGAGACCGTGGATGATGCGGCGGGAGAGGCCTTTGACAAGACCGCGAAATTGCTGGGACTGAGTTATCCCGGCGGACCGGCATTGTCAAAACTCGCCGATGAATTCTCCAGCTCTGGTCAACAGGGGCGCTTCAAACTCCCCCGCCCCATGCTCCACAGCGGTGACCTCAATTTCAGTTTCAGTGGTCTGAAAACCGCCGTGCTGACCCTGATAAATAAACACGAAATCACTGAGCAAACCAGGGGTGGCATTGCCCTGGCTTTTCAAGAGGCTGTGGTAGACGTACTGACGGCAAAATCGCTGACGGCACTGGCAAAAACCGGCTTGACTCAATTGGTGGTCGCGGGCGGGGTAGGCGCTAACAATCAATTGCGTAGAAATCTCTGCCACAACGCCGAGAAAATAGGTGCCACAGTTTTTTTTCCTGAACTCGAATTTTGTACCGATAACGGCGCCATGATCGCGTTTGCGGGGGCAATGCGGTTACAGTCGCCAGGAATCCGGGATCGGGAGCCGGATGATACCTTTACGATAAAGGCGCGGTGGGATCTGGAAATTCAGGGAATGTCACCGGATGCTTAACCGGCGGCGCAGTCAGGGCGTGCTGCGCTTGCCGATACGTGTTTCTTTGCCCGCAATCAGGTTGGCGATATTCGACTTGTGCCGCCAGATGATCACCAGGGACATGATAAGAACGACAAGAGCGCTTGCTTCGAAGCCAAGAAAAAATGGCGCATAAATCGGCGCAAACCCCGCCGCCGCCAAAGCAGCCAATGATGACATGCGCCAGATCGCCGCGACCATGATCCAGATGGCGACCGCCAATAGCCCCATCCATGGGTTGAGTCCCAATAATACGCCAACGGCCGTAGCCACGCCTTTCCCTCCCTTGAATCGTAGAAATATCGGGAATATATGGCCCAAAAATACTGCCAGCGCTACCGCGGCAATCGCTCTATCGTTTTCCCCCAAGGCAGGCATGAAATTTTGCGCCAATGCCACCGCCACCCAGCCTTTACCGGCATCACCCAATAGCGTCAGTGCCGCCGCCCCCTTCTTTCCACTGCGCAGCACATTGGTTGCTCCGGGGTTCTTCGAGCCATACATACGGGGGTCTGGCAACCGGAACATCCAGCTCGCCAACACGCCAAAGGAAATGGACCCCAGCAGATAAGCCAGCAGTATGAGAACCATCAATGTCATGTTATGAGCGTCATCTTTGCAAATAGAATAAAATCCTCCGCTGATTTTACGTGAAGAACCAGCTTCCACGACACATCCCGGAAGCGCTTTAATTCCGAAGGAACCTCTGAATAAGTCCTCCTTGGAGCGCGTTGCTGGTAAAATCGGGATGATCACAAGGCACACAACGCAGGTCGTAGCTTGGTCTACGATGCCAAGGCGTGTAACGCGGTGAGCGCCCGATTTTACCGCAACCCGAAGGGACGGCGGCTTCGCGGGCGGTCTGCTTTGTCAAGCTCCTAGCGAAGGGGATGCCATTCGCGTCGTCGCCTTTCGCGCATCCCATCCCTCAAAGCCGCCGTCGCGCCCGCGGAGGACTTATTCAGAGATTCCCTATAATGGACATTATCTTTCTGCAAGAACTCAAGGTCAAAACGTTGATTGGCATTTATCCATGGGAGCGCAATGTCGCGCAGACCATCCAGCTCGATCTGGAAGTTGCCATGCCGACGAGCCGCGCCTGCCAAACAGACGATTTCGAGGACGCGCTGGATTATGCCTTTATTGTCCAACGCATCAACGAAACCCTTTCGCAAAAACATTTCTCTTTGCTGGAAGCCCTGGCTGAGCATATCGCGCAAATTATCCTGAAGGAATTCAAGTCGCCGTGGGTCAAGGTCAGCGTGGCGAAACTCAGTGCGATACGCGGCGTTAAGAAATTAGGGGTGTGCATTGAGCGCCGGTTAGAGGCGGACTCATCTATTTGAACGGAACCGTACGGCGCGTCTAGCTGAAACAGCCTGGAATTTACCCAC
>JBKJYB010000379.1:0-21412 GCA_046716045.1 Nitrosospira sp. | reverse complement strand
CGGACTTTTAATCCGTTGGTCGCCAGTTCGAATCTGGCACGACCTACCAAATTAATCGCTTTAATCACTTAATTCAGTACACTGACCAAGTGATTTTTATTGTTGGATAGCGCCAAGGCTTTATTTGTTGTTTTTCTATAATCCTCTATACCCGTCTGGACCGGAGCGCTAAGTCCACACCGCATGTGTCTGGTAAAAATCTCCTCCTTACCGCTGATTCGCCCGTATTACGGGACAATTCAGGGAGCTGATTAATACCTTCAACTCAGAGTCAACATTCAAACGCGATCGAAAGATTCAATCCTGGCTGCACGCACTGCCGAAAAACTTTACACCTTGCCGTGCCTCAGAAAATCTGAAAAAGTATAAGTCACTGAATAAACATTATATTTATATAATGGCACGATAAATGCTTATATAATTAATGAGAAGGAATAGTTTATTACATTTCCGTAAAACTGCTCTTCTACAATTTTTCCCATAGGAATAGAAAATGAAGTTCGCGCTGAAGACCCTGAACCAAAAAGTCACGCTCGCATTTTGCGCTTGTGCGTTAGCCCCGCTGCCGGCGAGTGCTCTTCTGATTAATACTTCTCCGGTAGGCTTTAGCAACTTTGCAAAGGCTTCCGATTCCGAGGGCGGGGGTGCTGGGAGCAATAATGGTGCGAGTCTCGGGACCAGCAACATCAGCCAGTTTAACTCGAATCAGGGCGTGCTGATGGGTACCACTCTACATCTCACCTCGACGCGAACACAAAGCACTTGGGTTCAATCCACCGATGGCCCTAATACTGGTAGTAATGGTCAGGTTAACTCAAGCGGTACTGGCAGCAGTACCGCCAAGATCTCAGGACCGGGCGTAAATGCTACCTTCTTACCCGCCATAAGTAATACAGACAGTTGCTCTGGCCATGCTAGGGATGGCTGTGCCGGCAGCGCTACCACTAGTTCCGCTACCCCTACCAACCTGAATCAGGTTATATCTTCCGCCAATCTTGACAACTATGTCGGCAACGGGGATGTGACGCTAGCGCGCACAGCCCCAACGCTATCGGCGACGCAGGGAGCTGGCGTTTTTTCCGGCACGGAGACGGCGGATTATACCGTCACTTGGGCGGGCAATGTCGGTGCCACCTACGACTACCTGCTGCACGCTGCGCCGTCCTTCGACGGTTCTTCGACAATGTTAACCCTGAACCTGGACTTCGGAACTTTCTACGTGGGTGATGCTGCCACCCTTGGATTCAATCTCTTCAATCTAGCTGATGCCAACCGGGGCGATCTTGATCTCGACAGCCTCGTCGGCAGCGGCGACATCAGCACGCTGTTAACCGACTTGGGTGGCTTCAGCGACTTAGCCCAGGGTTCAAGCTACGGCTGGCTGGCCATGCTGGACACCTCCTCAGCCGGGATTTTCAACGCCAGCTACATATTAGGCCTGTCGGACGCGGATGTTGGCGCGGCATCCAGCCGGGCTGCCTATAGCCTCACCCTGAACCTGACTGGCACTGTAAACGAAATACCGATTGTAGCAGCGCAAGTCGGCGAGGTACCTGAACCTGCTACCCTTGCACTTCTTGGTCTCGGCCTAGCGGGTCTGGGTTTCAGCCGCCGCAAGAAATCGTAAAAGTCAATCCGCACGTCAAAACAGACCCGCTTCGGCGGGTTTTTGTTTGGCATCGAGCAAAGTATTGCATTACGGATATTTTTTACTCAAAATTCTCCCGCTAAATAAGAAGATATGCGGATATCGTCAGCTGAGGAGCGGTGCGGTTGCTGCGTTGATATCGCCGCGCCGGCCTTTGTAATCAGCTGAAAACAACCCGCCATAATGGATAACGAGCCCCGCATGTTATTATGGGCTTTCGGTTCTAATAGCTCGTTGTGTTGTGGCTTATTGGCCAGCATGACCTTGTTTGCTAGCCGCCGGTTGGAATCTGACAATGCCTGATAAAGACTTAGCGTGAAAATCTCCACCCTCCCATTGCACGCCACACCCTACATGGCCCCTATCTGGCTGCGAGGGGGCCATGCGCAAACCATTTACCCATATCTGTTGGCACGTCCCTTGATTACTTACCGGCGTGAACGCTGGGAACTGCATGATGGAGATTTCATCGATATCGACTGGTTGGATAATCCTGCCGATGCACCGCTGGTGATACTGTTTCACGGGCTTGAAGGAGATTCATGCAGCCATTACATTCTGAGTATGATGGCAATGCTGCGGGATCTGGGCTGGCGTGGTGGGGTTGTACATTTTCGCGGCTGTTCGGGATCACCCAACCGGTTGCCGCGCGCTTATCACGCCGGCGATTCGACAGAAATCGATTGGATACTCCGCCGGATAAGCGAGCAGAACAAACTGCCGGGTTCCGGCGCGCCGCTTTATGTAGTGGGGGTATCGCTGGGCGGCAATGCCTTTCTGAAATGGCTGGGTGAGCAAGGTAAGCAGGCACGTCAGTTGATCGACGGTGCCGCGGCGGTTTCCGTGCCACTGGATTTGGCCGCTGCGGGCAGCGCGCTGGCATCGGGCTTCAACCTACTCTATACCCACCACTTTCTTGATACGCTGAAGCGCAAGGCGCTGGAGAAGCTTGATCGCTTTCCTGATTTATTTGACGCCGCCGCGGTGGCCGCATGCACTACGTTGTATCAATTCGACAACCTCGTGACCGCGCCGCTGCATGGCTTTCGAAATGCCGAAGACTACTGGCACCAATCCAGTAGCAAACCGTGGCTCAAGCATGTCCAGGTGCCCACGCTCGTCATCAATGCCTTCAACGATCCTTTTATGCCGGCGTCCGCGTTGCCCGAATCGAATGAGGTTTCATCCGCGGTCACGCTGGAATTCCCCGAAGAGGGGGGACACGCCGGATTTCTGAATTCGCCGTTTCCCGGCAGGCTGATATGGCTGCCGGAAAGAATTATCAGTTTTTTTGGGGAACAGGGTGCCAAGGTGCTGCGTAATCCCCAAATGAGTTTACCTGAGCTCAGAACTTCTTCGAGCATTCCCTGAAACACCCCTGCGGGTAACACGACACCTCTCATGCCGGTCACGTGGCATGCCGTCACCGGGGTTCAAGCCTGAACTCAGCGCCGGGGAATATTACCGGGTAGCATGCCGCTTGCCACCCTGTACGGATGTGTCTTCCGGCGAGCGGCAAGAGGGAGTAAAAGTTTGGGGGTGGGCAATTGGTGTAAAATTGAAGCCCGGTTTTTAGTATCGCTTTAGCGTTGAGCCGGTAGTCGATTCCATGAAATTGAGTTTGCCCGCGGCCAGCCGCCCATGCCAAACATTAAGTCCAGATCGCGACAACATGCCCACATCTCCCACCTTTGTCCACCTGCGCATGCACAGCGAGTATTCCATCGTGGATGGCATCGTGCGTATCGACGATGCGGTGGCAAAAGCGTTATCCGACAGTATGCCGGCACTGGCGCTTACCGATCTTTCCAACCTGTTCGGCATGGTGAAATTTTACGAGGAGGCCCGTGCCAACGGCATAAAACCGATCATCGGCTGCGATGTCTGGATAAGTAACGAAGACGATCGGGACAAACCCGCGCGTATTTTGTTGTTGTGCCAGTCCAACTCGGGCTACCTTTTGTTGTGCCGGCTGCTGTCACGCGCCTATCGTGAAAACCAGCGCCAGGGACGGGCGGAAATCAAAAAGGCCTGGTTTACCGAAAGCGGAAGCGGGACAGCGGGGCTGATTGCTTTGTCCGGGGCGAACTTTGGCGATATTGGCCTGATGTTGATGCAGAATAATCTGATTCAGGCGGAAATACTGGCGCGAGAGTGGTCGGACTTGTTTCCGGGCCGTTTTTATATCGAAGTACAGCGAGTCGGGCATGCCAATACCGAAACTCTCGTGCAGCGCTCGCTGGTGTTGGCATCGGTGTTGCATCTGCCGGTAGTGGCAACACAATCGGTACAGTTTTTGAATCCCGACGATTACAAGGCGCACGAGGCGCGGGTATGCATCGCGGAAGGTTATGTGCTGGGCGATCGCCGCCGCCCGAAGCATTGCACGGAAGAACAGTATTTCAAGACCCAGGCGGAAATGGTGGCATTATTCGCCGACATACCGGCGGCACTCGCCAACACAGTGGAACTCGCCAAGCGCTGCAATCTCGCACTGGAATTAGGAGTCAATCGTCTCCCATTATTTCCTACTCCCAACAACCAGAGTCTGGAGCTATATCTGCGCGCACAGGCAGAGGTGGGTCTCGAGACACGGATGGAAGCGCTCTTTCCCGACGCCGTCATACGCAGTGCGCAAATGCCAAAATATCGTGCGCGGCTGGATTTCGAGGCGTCCACCATTGTTCAGATGGGATTTGCCGGTTATTTTCTGATCGTTGCCGATTTCATCAACTGGGCCAAGCACAACGACGTGCCGGTAGGTCCCGGCCGAGGCTCCGGCGCGGGTTCGCTGGTTGCTTACTCTCTGGGTATTACTGACCTCGATCCGCTACGTTACGATTTACTGTTTGAGCGCTTCCTGAATCCGGAACGGGTTTCCATGCCTGACTTCGACATCGATTTCTGCCAGGATGGACGTGAGCATGTGATCGACTATGTAAAGCAGAAGTATGGCGCCGAGAGCGTTTCGCAGATCGCGACATTCGGCACCATGGCGGCAAAAGCGGTGGTGCGCGACGTTGGGCGTGTGCTCGATTTGCCTTATAACTTCGTCGATCAGTTGGCGAAGCTGGTACCGTTTGATCTCGGCATGACGCTGAAAAAAGCACGTGCGGAGGAACCACAACTGAATCAGCGCGCGCAAACGGAAGAAGAGGTGCGCAATCTGCTGGAACTGGCCGAACGCCTCGAGGGGCTTACACGCAATGTTGGCATGCACGCAGGAGGCGTACTGATCGCGTCGGGAAAGATTACTGATTTCTGCCCCGTTTACTGCACGGACTCGGGTGATTCGGTAATAAGCCAGCTGGACAAAGACGATGTGGAGAAAATCGGCCTGGTGAAGTTCGACTTCCTGGGGCTACGGACGTTGACCATACTCGACTGGACCGTCAGATACATCCGGCGGCAAAAACCGGGGGCTGCGGAATGGAAGGCTGGACAACCCGCCCCTGACGTCAACCGGGGAGTTGCCGAACCCGGAGTTCCGAGTCCCGAAACCTTTTCTCTGGAAAACCTCCCTCTGGACGATCAGGCCACCTACGCGCTGTTGCGGCAGGGCAACGCCGTGGGGGTGTTCCAGTTCGAATCACGCGGCATGAAAGATCTATTGCAGAAGGCAAGGCCCGACTGTTTTGAGGACATCATCGCTCTGGTGGCGTTATACCGTCCAGGACCGATGGCGCTGATTCCCGAATTTACAGAACGCAAGCACGGCAAGCGCGTGGAATATCTTGATCCACGTTTGCAACCCATACTCGAGCCCACTTATGGCGTGATGATTTACCAGGAACAGGTCATGCAAATCGCGCAGGTGATAGGCGGCTATAGTCTTGGCAGCGCCGATCTGCTGCGACGGGCAATGGGTAAGAAAAAAGTTGAAGAAATGGCTTTACAACGCGATATTTTTGTCGCGGGCGCCACCAGGAATGGTTTGACAGGGCGTGACGCGACCGAGCTTTTCAGTCTGATGGAAAAATTCGCAGGCTACGGTTTCAACAAGTCTCACGCGGCGGCTTATGCCTTGATTGCATTCCAGACCGCCTACCTCAAGGCGCATTACCCTGCTGAGTTCATGGCCGCCACCCTGTCCGCCGATATGGACGATACGGACAAGGTGCATGCGTTTTTTGAAGATGGCATTACCAATGGTCTCGCCATCCTGCCGCCCGACATCAATCTTTCCGATCATCGTTTTGTTCCTGTTGATGGGAAAACCATACGATATGGCTTGGGAGCAGTGAAAGGAACGGGGGAATCGGCGATTGCCGCGATTCTCAAGGCGCGCGATCAGGACGGCCCCTACACTGATTTGTTCGATTTCTGCCGACGGGTGGACAAGCGCATTGTTAACCGCCGCGTAGTGGAATCACTCATCCGCGCCGGTGCGTTTGATCCTGTCAACAGTCATCGGGCGGGCTTGCTGGCATCGGTTGGCATTGCGCTCGAATCCGCCGAACAGGCCGGTCGTGCGGTCAATCAGGTGAGCTTGTTTGGCGAGGGTGACGACTCGATGGAACAACAGAGTTTGATTAACGTGCCGCAGTGGGCGGAAAAAGAGAAACTGAAAAACGAGAAAATGGCGCTGGGGTTCTATTTGAGCGGCCACCCATTCAATGCCTGCGCGGAAGAACTGAAAGACTTTGTACGCACGCGACTGGATCGATTGAATCCCCAGCGGGAACCGCAACTTCTGGCAGGAATCGTCTACGCTATACGCACGCAGATGACCCGGCGTGGCAAGATGGGGGTGATCGTATTGGATGATGGCAGTGCGCGGGTGGAGATAGTCGTGTACAACGAATTATTCGAATCCGCCCGTAGCTGGCTGAAAGAAGATCAGTTACTTTTGGTAGAGGCCAGGGTGAACAGCAAAAGGGGCGATGACGAGAATGGCAATGAACTGCGTATTTCCGCCGATCAACTCTATAGCCTGGACAGCGCTCGCTCGCGCTACGCCAAACGCATGAAGCTCCACTGCAACGGACTATCGAATGCCGTCAAACTAAAAGAGTTGCTCGCGCCCTACCGTAGCAACACTAATGCCGGCAATAGTCAACGTGGCAATTGGTACTGTCCGGTATCAGTGATTTATCGCAACGAGAATGCGGTTTGCGAACTGGAACTGGGTGATGCGTGGCGCGTAAGTCTGCAAGACAATTTACTGCAATCTTTGTCAGCGCATTTCAAGGCGGAAAATGTCAAAGTGATTTACTGACGTGATCGTACCGGTGCCTCTATCTGTGCGTCTTTATTCTGGTGCCTTTATTCTTGACCGAATAGTTCCGTAGCTCTACTATGCTTACGCTCGCTCATATTTTTGCATCCTTATAGAAAGCATTGCTTGGGGCTACCGGCCAACTAAAAATCCGCTTGTGAACCACTCCGGTTTTGCGTTTATCCAGATGGATAGGACGTGGCGCCACACATCCGGCTAAAAACCATATGGAAGCATAATAAAAGGTAAAAAATGGAACCCAATACGACAACCATTGCCTCGGGCTTACAGAAGGTAAAAACCCGTATCAGGGAGATCGCGGACAAAGCGGGCCGGCAGCCCGAAGCCATTACGCTTTTAGCTGCCAGCAAAACCAACCCGGCCGAGTGTCTGCGGGAAGCGTTTGCCGCCGGGCAGACTATTTTCGGAGAGAATTATCTTCAGGAGGCGTTGGGGAAAATCCCGGCACTCACCGATTTGCCCATCGAGTGGCACTTCATCGGCCCCATACAGAGCAATAAAACAAAGCGCATAGCCGAGAATTTCGCCTGGGTGCATAGCATAGACCGGAAAAAAATTGCCGACCGTTTGTCGAAAGACAGGCCCGAATCGTTGCCTCCCCTTCAGGTATGCCTGCAGGTAAACGTGAGTGGAGAGGATAGCAAGAGCGGTGTGGCGCCCGAGGAGGCCGCCGATCTGGCGGCGTATATTGTGGAGTTGCCCCGCCTGAGACTACGGGGAGTGATGGCCATTCCCGAGCTTACTAAAGCCACCGCTCTGCAGCGCAGCCAGTTCCGCATGCTGAAAGAAACGTACGATCAGCTTAAGCAGGCTGGCTATGATCTTGACACAATCTCGATGGGTATGTCGGAGGACCTGGATATCGCCATCGAAGAAGGCGCAACCATGGTCCGCATCGGTACGGCAATCTTTGGACCAAGACGCTACGCTATCCCCGAGGAGCTTGCTATCCAGCAAGGAAAACCCGACTAACTTCCCGATTTTATTAGCAGCTTGCTACGCGGAGGACTTGCTCAGAGGTTTCCGAGAGCAAGATACTTTTCGTGCAGTTGCGCTTCAGTCTCAACAATGTCCGGATTAAGGATGATGCAGTCCACCGGACATACTTCCACACATTGTGAAACTTCGTGATGCCCCACGCATTCGGTGCAGAGGTCAGGGGCTATTACATAGATTTCTTCTCCCTGCGAAATGGCATCGTTGGGACACTCCGGTTCGCATACGTCGCAGTTGATGCACTCATCAGTGATCATTAAGGCCATATCAACCTCAAATATTACAGAATATTACAGTTCGATTTTCATCCGGAGTTGCGCTGCGACCAAAGGATGCACAAATTTGTCCACGTTTCCGCCCAGCAGTGCAATTTCTCGCACGATGGTGGCGGAAATGAACATGTACTGTTCCGATGGTGTCATGAATACGGTTTCAATCGTGGGATTTATGCTACGGTTCATTCCAGCCATCTGAAATTCGTATTCAAAATCAGACACTGCGCGCAAACCGCGCAAAATTACCGTCGCGTTCTGTTGTTGCGAGAATTCCATCAAGAGCCCCGAAAAAGCCATTACCTCGACATTGGGGCAATCGGCCAGCACCTGACTCCCCATTGTCACTCGCTCATCCTGAGTAAAAAACGGTTTCTTGCCGCTGCTTATGGCCACCGCAACCACCACCCGGTCGAACAACCCTGAAGCACGCCGGACCAAATCCTCATGCCCGCTTGTGATAGGGTCGAATGTGCCGGGGTATATCGCTTTATCCATTTTTTCCGGATTTCAATAGTTGATAATGCACCTTACCTGCCTGTCCTTTGCGCCAGACCCTCCAGTTCACACCAGGCCCCGAAAAATTATCGTCTTCTACATAAACCAGCCCGTCTTCCGTAAGGTGTAAGGGGAGTAGAGATAGCAGTTTGGGTAGCAGATCCAGTCGATAAGGGGGGTCAAGAAAAATCACGTCAAACCGCTGTCGATCGGACTCCATGAATTTTAACGCATCCATTGCCACCAATTGGATTTGCGTGGCGCCCAGTTTCTGCGAGTTGGCTTGCAGCGCCTTCAATACCTCATGGTCGAGTTCCACCATGAGTACCCGCTTCGCCCCTCGGGATGCGGCTTCAAAGCCCATCGCTCCGCTGCCTGCAAACAGGTCAAGACAGGTCTTGCCGCTCAGATCCTGTCCCAGCCAGTTGAACACGGTCTCGCGTATTCGATCAGGTGTCGGACGCAAATCCCCACCGTCGGGAAAAGTAATAATACGACTACGCCATTCGCCGCCTATGATGCGGACTTTGTTTCTCATCATAGGAACGTGATAAAAAATTGAAAAAAAGTACCTTTTCTATTTCTTTTCCAACGCTCCCACCACAACGCTCACCATCCCTTCGGGTTTGATACGGCGCTGGAAAGCGTCCTTGATCTGAGCGACTGTCACATTCCCCACCGCCTTCAGGTAGTCATCCAGATAGGTGAGGGGCAGATTGTAAAAACCGATCACGGCGAGGTATCCGAGAATCTTTCTGTTGCTGTCTATGCGTAATGGGAAACTGCCGATAATGTTCTGTTTGGCTGCCACAAGTTCTTTTTCTGTTGGACCACCCGACACAAAGTCCGCCAGAACTTTCCGCGTCAGTACCAGCGCCTCTTCTGACTGCTCTTTTCTGGTTTGCAAACTGATTTCGAATGGCCCCTTCTCCCGGAGGGGTGAGAAATGGCTATGGACGCTGTAAGCCAATCCGCGTTTCTGACGGATCTCTTCCATCAGACGCGAGGTGAATCCACCACCACCCAGTACATAATTGCCGACGAGCAGCGGAAAATAATCCGGATCGTCGCGGCGCAGTCCTGGATAAGCAAGCTGAATATGGCTTTGTGTTGCGGGATGAGCAATTCTTTTTGTCTCCGGAACCGGTTCTGTCACCGCCGGCACAACATCCGCAGGCTTGCCTTGCGGCAGTTCGTTCGTTAGCGATTCAGCAATAGCAGCCGCTTCCGCACGGCTTACGTCACCCATGATGGACACGACCGCACCCGGCGCGGAATAACGAGACCGGTAAAAATCCATCAGATCGTCGCGCCGCAATGCACCCACCGTCTCAATCTCGCCCGAGCCTCGCAATCCGTAAGGATGATTGCCGTAGAGCATCTTCATTAGCGCGCGGTCAGCGATGATGTCTGGTTTGGTGTCGGCTTCTTTCAAGCCGGCAATTATCCGCTGCTGCTCCCGCTCCAGTACGGTTACTACAAATTCAGGGTGCTGTATGACACGGCGAAGTATATCGAGTGCTTGCTTCCGTTCCCGCGCGCTGCTCAATGTGCGCAGCGTAACGCCCGCGCGGTCCTGATCGAAATGAGCACCCAGTTGGGCGCCGACGTCCGCTATCGCTTTGGCAATCTGGTCTTCGGATAATCCCCCCGCGCCAAGACTCATTAGATACAGCGCCAGGCCGGCGCGACCGGATTTATCCGACGTGTCAGTGCTGCTACCCGCGCTGAAATCCACGCTGACATCGAGTATCGGCAAATCGCGGCTTTCGACAAAATATACCTGTGCGCCGGAAGCCGCCTGCCAGTGCTGGATCGGTAGCGTGGCTGACGCCCATTGGGAGCAGGCGCCCAAAAACAGAATAAATACGCAACGTACTACTTGCATCAAAACCTCTCCGAATAATTCTGAATGACTTTTCTAACTCAATAACTGATCAGCATTGTTGTCGATCAAGCAATAATAATTTGTGGCGGACCGGGGTCATGCCGCTCAGTGACGCAGCCCGCCAGGCGCGGCAAAAGGAGTTTTCTGTTCCAGCGGCTGCGGATCGAGTACCGCAACCGTCAGGCTGTCATCCTTCAGATATTTTTTTGCCACCTCGCGCACTTGTTCCGCGGTAACAGCTTGCAGTTTCTTCAACATCGTATCCACATCACGATGGGACATTCCGATACTTTCCAGCTGACCGATCTGCATCGCTTGATAAAACATCGAGTCGAGCTGAAAGACATGGCCAGCCACGACCTGAGCCTTGACTCGCGCTAGCTCTTCTTCAGTTACACCCTCGCGCACGAGTTTTTCCACTTCAGCACGTAAAGCGGTTTCCAGATCAGCCACCGTTTTCCCCTCACTAGGCGTACCGTCAAGATAAAACATGCCCGGACCGCGCGCGGTGGAGTCGTAACCTGCTCCTGCCGAGCTGGCAATGCGCTGCTCGCGCACCAGTTCCTTATTGAGCCGCGCGGATTCGTTGCCATCCAGCACCCCCGCAAGCATTTCCAACGCATAGGGCTCCCAATCCGTGCCGGGATTACGAATGACCGGCGCATGATACCCCATCGCGAGGTATGGCAGCCGCGCCGGCGCTTTCACCGTAAGCCGCTTGATGCCGATCTGCGGCGGTTCAGTCTGCGGCTTGCGTTTGTCCAAGGACAACAGCGGGCGAGATTGTATAGGACCGTAGTACTTTTGCGCCAGAACGAACACTTCTTTCGGGTTTACGTCACCCACCACCACCAGCACGGCATTATTGGGCGCGTACCAGCGGTCATACCATTCCTTGGCATCCTGGAAACTCATATTCTCCAGATCGTTCATCCAGCCTATGATGGGATGCCGATAGGGATGCGATTGAAAGGACGTGGCTGTCATTTTCTCATGTACCAGCGCACGAGGCTGGTCATCGGTGCGCAGGCGCCGCTCCTCCATCACCACCTTGATTTCTTTGGCAAACTCAGCTTCTGTCAACACCAGATTGCGCATCCGATCGGACTCCAGCTCCATTGCCAGCGGTAGCCTGGATTTTTGTAGTTGCTGGAAATAAGCAGTGTAGTCACGACTCGTAAATGCATTTTCGCGCCCGCCTGCCGCTGCGATGCGTCTGGAAAATTCACCGCCCGGAACTGCGAGCGTCCCTTTGAACATCATATGTTCCAGCACATGGGCTACCCCTGTGGTCCCATTCAACTCATCAATGCTGCCCGCCTTGTACCAGATCTGTGAAATTACCACGGGAGACCGATGATCTTCCTTGACGATCAACTTAAGCCCGTTGGCGAGGGTGAACTCATGCGTAGTGGCGAAAGCTCCTGAAGAAACCAGGAGTGCCAATAGCGCCACTATTTTCGCAACTGGCCGCGACACAGAAGAAGAAGCGGTAATACGACAATTAACTCTCATTTTTTTAATAACCTAAATCCGGGTAAACGGAATAAAATTTCGGGATAATTCTAAATCCAGTAGTTGGACGGAGTGAAGTGTACGGGTTTTGGGGTGCAGGGCAAGGCGCAACGACGCGGAATGGTCGTTCCATTCCAAAAAAGTTGCAACGCAGCCATGTGCCGCAAAAACTGTACAATTCACCCAGTAGCGGCCTCACCCGCAAGGCGAGCGTCAAATAATACGAAACATTGTTATTTATCATAACACTGATCTATTAAATGAGCGGTCAACTACCGGATTTAGGATAATATCCTGCTCGCCAGTTTTCGCCACGAATTTCAACGGATGTTGACAGCCTAACAGAATGCCAAGTTTCTTCAAATCCAAAAATAGCTCCGCAACTGACGGAGCCATGCCAACCAATTGGGCAACCAAAGTCAGACAAGGCCTTTCCCGCACCCGGGATAATCTGGGCAAGCAGTTATCCGGCTTGTTCGGCGGGGGCAAGATCGATGAAACCCTCTACGAGGAACTGGAAACCATACTGCTGACAGCCGATACCGGCGTGAATGCGACCACCTGGCTGCTTGACGAACTGCGTAAGCAAGTCAAACGCGATGGCCTGACTGATGCGGCGCAACTCAAAGGCGCGTTACAGCAGGCGCTTGTCGAACTGCTTGCGCCCCTGGCGCAGCCTCTTGATACCGGCACAAATAAACCGTTTATTATTATGCTGACGGGCGTGAATGGCGCGGGCAAAACCACTTCGATCGGCAAACTCGCCAATCATTTTCAGTCGCAGGGAAAAACCGTGCTACTCGCCGCTGGCGATACCTTTCGCGCCGCCGCGCGTGAACAACTCATGGCCTGGGGTGAGCGTAACAACGTCGCCGTTATCGCACAGGAGACCGGCAGTCAACAAAAGGGAGATCCCGCGGCGGTGATATTCGATGCGGTGAGCGCCGCCAAAGCACGCGGTATAGATATTGTACTGGCGGACACCGCCGGGCGACTCGCTACTCAACTGCATCTGATGGAAGAAATAAAAAAGGTGAAACGTGTAATCGCCAAAGCTGAACCGGATGCGCCTCATGAGATACTGCTGGTGCTCGACGCCAACACGGGACAGAATGCGGTCAATCAGGTGCAAGCCTTCGATGACGCGCTTGGTCTTACCGGCCTCATCATTACCAAACTTGACGGCACTGCCAAGGGCGGGGTAATTGCCGCTATCGCCAGACAACGCCGGCAAAAACAACCATTACCAATACGCTTCATAGGCGTGGGCGAAGGCATGGATGATTTGAGGCCATTCGACGCAAGTGAGTTTGTCGAGGCGCTGTTTGACTGAGGGCACAGTGGTTCGGTACGACGGGTTTCAACCTAAATCCAGGAGTTGGACGGAGTGGAGTGTGCGGTTTTTGGGGTGCAGGGCAAGGCGCAATGACGCGGAATGGTCGTTCCATTCCAAGGAGTTGCAACGCAGCCATGTGCCGCAAAAACTGTGCAATCTGCCCCGTAGCGGCCTCACCCAAGATGAGAATCACGTGACACAAAAATTCTCTACCAATCATGGTGCTAGGCTGACAAATGAACGGTCAACTGCCGGATTTAGGATTATGGGTCATCAACCCTTGGTCCTTCGATCAAACACCAATACCGCGCCGCGCCTGATGGCCCGGGTTCATGCGGCGTGCCGGCGCAGACATATGAACTGACGGAGGGAAGCCTGCCGCTTGTAAATTCGGCGGTTTATTTTCTTTTGCGGTAAGCGTCATCCACGAGAATTTCGAGAAAAATTTTGACACCCATCGAAAAATATTGCACTATGGTGCGACGCACTAGTAGTAGTAAACTGTGCTGGCGAAGAATACTAGATGTAGTGGTTTGGTAACGCCACAGCATCCAACTTCAGTCAATGGGAAAGCGCAGATTTCCCGTACCGATGAGGAGAATCCAATATGCAGCTTGTAACAGACAATACAACCCACCCGGCAGTACCCGGGTACGATTTTTCTTCACCCCTTTCCACGCCGGATTCTCGCTATTCCCAATACAAGATCATTCGCCGCAATGGCTCCGTCGTCGCATTCGAGCCGAACAAGATTTCCATTGCGATGACGAAAGCATTCATTGCCGTCAATGGTGGTCAAGGTGTGGCTTCCGCCAGGGTACGCGAAGTGGTGGCGCGACTCACCGATGACGTGGTAAATGCATTGATTCGCCGCCAACCCGCGGGCGGGACTTTTCATATCGAGGATATCCAGGATCAGGTGGAGCTGGCATTGATGCGCTCCGGTGAGCACGATGTGGCGCGCTCTTACGTGCTTTATCGCGAGGATCGTGCGCGCAAGCGGGCAAAACAGAAGGAAATGGCGGTGGTGGAAGTGCCGGCCAGTATTCTGAATGTGCTGGAAAATGGGCACAAAACACCGCTTGACACGGCGCAACTGCTGACGCTGATCGAAACTTCCTGCGCGGATTTGGGTGAGGTGGTGAATGCCACGCTGATACTTAAGGCTACGTTGAAAGACCTGTACGACGGGGTGCCAGTGGAGGAGGTAAGAAAATCGGTCGTCCTGTCGGCGCGTGCATTAATCGAGAAAGAACCCGCCTACAGTTACGTCACCGCGCGCCTGTTGTTGCATACCATTCGTTTCGAGGTGCTGGGCGAAGAAGTCATACAGCAGGACATGGTGGATCGCTACGCAGACTATTTCCCTGATTTCATTAAACGTGGTATCGAGGCTGAGTTACTGGATGAGCGTCTGGCGCAGTTTGATCTGCCACGTTTGGCTAAAACACTGGATGCCGGCCGCGACCTTAAATTTGGTTATCTCGGTTTGCAGACCTTGTATGACCGTTATTTTCTGCATGTACAGGACCGGCGCATCGAGTTGCCGCAGGCATTCTTCATGCGTGTGGCGATGGGGCTTGCGCTGAACGAAGTTGACCGCGAGGCACGCGCCATAGAGTTCTACCACGTGCTGTCAAATTTCGATTTCATGAGTTCTACCCCGACCCTGTTTAATTCAGGCACCCGTCGCTCGCAGTTATCCTCATGTTATCTCACCACTGTGGCGGATAATCTCGACGGCATTTACGAAGCAATCAAGGAAAACGCCCTGCTTGCCAAGTATGCCGGGGGACTTGGTAATGATTGGACGCCAGTGCGGGCGATGGGTTCGCGCATCAAGGGTACCAATGGCAAATCACAAGGCGTGGTACCGTTCCTCAAAGTGGTGTCCGATACCGCGGTGGCGGTGAATCAGGGCGGCAAACGTAAAGGCGCGGTTTGCTCCTATCTGGAATCATGGCATCTGGATATCGAGGAATTTCTGGAGCTGCGCAAGAATACCGGCGATGACCGCCGCCGTACTCATGATATGAATACCGCCACCTGGGTTCCCGACCTGTTTATGAAACGCGTAATGGAGGGAGGCGAATGGACGCTTTTTTCACCCTCCGACGTGCCTGATCTGCATGAGAAGTTTGGCAAGCAATTTGAGCAAGCCTATCTTGTCTACGAGGAAAAAGTTGCGCGCGGCGAGCTGAGTCTGCACAAGAAAATTCCCGCGCAACAGTTATGGCGCAAAATGCTCAGCATGCTGTTTGAAACCGGACACCCATGGATCACTTTCAAGGACCCATGCAATATCCGCTCACCGCAAAACCACGCTGGTGTGGTGCATAGCTCTAATCTCTGTACCGAGATAACGCTGAATACCAATGATCATGAAATCGCGGTATGCAATCTGGGCTCGGTCAATCTGGCGGCCCACATCAATGAAGGGGAGCTTGACGCCGGCAAGCTCAAGCGCACTGTCAGCACCGCCATGCGCATGCTGGACAACGTAATCGATATCAATTTCTATGCCGTCGCCAAGGCACGCAATTCAAACCTCAGGCACCGTCCGGTGGGGCTGGGTATTATGGGCTTCCAGGATTGCCTTCATAGGCTACGCGTCCCCTACGCCTCACAAGAGGCGGTGGAGTTTGCCGATCACGCAATGGAAGCGGTCGCCTACCATGCCTATTGGGCCTCTACCGAATTGGCCGAGGAACGCGGCCGTTATGCTTCTTATCGCGGAAGTTTGTGGGATCGCGGCATACTGCCTCAGGACACGCTCGATCTGTTGCGTGAGGAGCGGGGGGGCTATGTCGACGTGGACATGTCGGCCACACTGGAATGGGACGCATTGCGTGAACGCATAAAAAAGCATGGCATGCGTAATTCCAACTGCCTTGCGATTGCACCGACTGCCACCATTTCCAACATCATCGGCGTATCCGCCAGCATCGAACCCACTTTTCAGAATCTTTACGTCAAATCGAACTTGTCGGGAGAGTTCACCATGGCTGGCGAACATCTGGTAAACGACTTGAAAAAACTCGGGCTCTGGGACGAAGTCATGATTTCCGATCTCAAGTATTTTGATGGCGCCTTAAGCAAGATAGACCGGGTGCCGGCTGATATTCGTAGACTTTACGCCACCGCCTTCGAGATTGATCCCCAGTGGTTGATCGAAGCGGCGTCACGGCGGCAGAAATGGATTGATCAGGCACAGTCGCTCAACATTTATATAGCGGGCGTTTCCGGCAAAAAACTGGATGAAACCTATAAGTTGGCTTGGCTGCGCGGTCTGAAAACCACCTATTATTTGCGTTCGCTGGGAGCAACTTCGGCGGAGAAGTCCACCGTTGAAGCGGGCACCTTGAACGCGGTACCCGCGGAGGGAAACATGACTGCGATGAGTTGCGCCATTGATAACCCCGAGTGCGAGTCATGTCAATAATTTGCGAGTTATCAGAAATAACAGGAGAAGGGTATGCTGACATTTGAAGACGAGACAGTGCAATCAGGAGTGCAGCGGATGAATGGAGTATTTAGCGATGCACAGATGGCCGCCGCATCCGGGCTTAACCTGCAAGCTTCCAGTTGCGTGACGGGTAGTATCAAAAATATTGAAGCAGAAAATGGCGAGGAGGGTGAGCGTTATGCCGCCGGCAATGCCAATCGCCGCTTGTCGGCGGAAGATAAGCGCATTATCAATTGTAAGGCGGATGTTAACCAGCTCGTGCCGTTCAAATACAAGTGGGCATGGGAGAAGTATCTTGCCGCTTGCGCCAATCACTGGATGCCGCAGGAAATCAATATGAGCCGCGACATCGCGCTCTGGAAAGATCCCGATGGGCTGACTGAGGACGAACGCCGCCTGGTTAAACGTAACCTGGGTTTCTTTGTTACCGCTGATTCGCTGGCCGCCAACAATATCGTACTCGGCACCTACCGCCACATCACCAATCCGGAATGCCGTCAATACCTGTTGCGCCAGGCATTCGAAGAGGCGATTCATACGCATGCTTATCAGTACATCGTCGAATCACTGGGGCTGAACGAGGGGGAGATTTTCAACGCCTATCATGAAGTGACGTCAATCCGCGAAAAGGACGAGTTTCTGATTCCGTTCATTGACACACTTACCGATCCGGAATTCAAAACCGGCACGCTCGAGGCGGATCAGAAACTGCTAAGAAGCTTGATCGTATTCGCTTGCATCATGGAAGGATTGTTCTTCTATGTGGGTTTTACGCAAATCCTGGCGCTGGGGAGACAAAATAAAATGACCGGTGCGGCGGAACAATATCAGTACATCCTGCGGGATGAGTCCATGCACTGCAACTTCGGCATTGATGTTATCAATCAGATCAAAATGGAAAACGCGCATCTATGGACCAAAGAATTCCGCAACGAAATCAGCTCACTGATGCGGAAAGCCGTGGAACTGGAATACCGTTATGCCGAGGACACCATGCCGCGTGGAGTTTTGGGAATGAACGCGCCAATGTTCAAGGAATACTTGCGCTATATCGCAAACCGCCGCTGCCAGCAGATCGGTCTGGACATCCTCTATCCGGGGGCCAGCAATCCTTTTCCATGGATGTCGGAAATGATTGATCTAAAAAAGGAGAAAAACTTTTTTGAAACCCGCGTTACCGAGTATCAGACCGGTGGTGCGCTAAGCTGGGATTAATGCGAATAAGCAAAACCGATGCGCCGCGCCTTTTTATCCGTCGATGATGCTTTCAACCAGATTCCACCGATCGCATGCCCATATGACTTGGTTGACATCAGTGCTATGGGAGAGACGATATCGACCTGGATTCGGCACACTTAAGGATTATGTTGCAAACAGGGCCGAAAAAGCCATGCTGCATAAAACGAACTGCCGCCTGATCGGGTGAATGCGGCTCAATTTATCCGCTGACCCGTAATTGTGCATGTAGTGGTAGGTGTAGTAAACGTAGTGAGTTGTAATCCCCTGTAACTTTTATCTGGAGGTTGAAATGGCAACTACCAAGAAACCCGCAACAAAGAAACCTGCCGACAAGAAGTCCGCAGCAGTAAAAAAACCTGCTGCTAAAAAAGAAATCTCAGCTAAAAAAGTAGCAATCAAGAAGCCAGCCGAGAAAAAAACTGAGAAGAAGGCTGAAAAGAAAGTCGAGAAGAAGGCGGAGAAAAAAGCCACGGCTTCAACCAAAAAAACGGCAGCGGAGAAAGCTCCGGCCAAGAAAGAGATTCCAGCAAAAAAGGTGGCGGCAAAAAAAGAAGCTCCAACCAAGAAAACGGCAGCGAAGAAACCGGTAGAAAAAAAAACCAGCACTCTAGCTAAAAAACCGGTAGCCGCGAAAGCTCCGGCCAAGAAAGCCGCTCCAACCACGAAAGCAGGAACTAAGGCGGCTACGGGGGAAAAGGCTTCGGCCAAAAAACCCGCAGCTGAGAAGAAGACTCTCGCCAAGAAGACAGCGGGGAAGCCAACGGATACACCTGGCACGGCCAGCCCTGCTTCCAGCTGGCCGTTTCCACTTTCGGGATCGCGCTCTTAAGCTTGACGATTGCCGCTGCGGATTAGCCTATTACTCAGAAGCAGATAGACTGATCCGCAGGTTTTATTGCGTGGAGACCGGTTTCCCTTGAGGAACCGGGTGGGTTTTTAATCTCTATTGCAATGGTAAACTCCACTCGCATAAGCTATCCCTACAGCCGCCCGATCCCGGCTTCGCGGGTTCCCCCGCCGTGCGACGCTTTGGAGCACGCCTATTCCGAGGCGTTTCAACGCAGCCATGTGTTGTAACCGTTGCAATCAGTCCTGTAGCAAACTCATCATAAAAATGAAGATCCGTTGAGGTAGAAAGCGTTGGCGGGTCATGGCGCTAAACTGCAAAAAAAAACGGTCACTTGCCGGATTCGGGTTAATCACTTCCAAACCTGGACAAAGCTTTGTTTCCAGCTCACCCATGTGATGTTCTCTACACAGAGAATATTTGCGCTGGTAAAATTTGGCGGACAAGGTTAACATTAACGTTAATTCAAACCGATAAATCGTAGGGGGGTGGTCATGACTTATACAATTCCACAAACGTCACGCGACTACGACAACACACGTGTTGTCGAACGTCCCGATGGTTTTTATTGGCATGATGAAAACGAGAGCGAAAAGGTTTTCGGCCCCTTCCCAACTTTGCTCGACGCCATTCAGGATATGGAATATAACGCTGAATCAGATTACGAACCTGGGGAAACCTTGGAGCAGGCGGAAGACGAGATCGGCATATCCGGCTGGATCGATCAAGAGACGGGAGAGCCAAGTGAAGAGTCATTTCGTCATGACAACTAATTAAGGCTATCGGCCCCAGACGGCTTGGTGGATATCCGGCGTGCTTCCCCGGAAATTCTGAAAATGATCCGTCACTTAATGCCCGCACGAATACCCGTAATGGAAAAACAGCAAGTTCGGAAAGACGCGGGTTGAATCGTCGACCAAAATCCCAAATTCCATGTGGTCGACGCGATCTATTAAAAACCACATCTTATCCTCAAGCAGTAAACCTGATTCCAATCGGTAAGACAGCCATTGCTTTGGCGCTGCAGTATCAGAATATGATCCGTCCCTTTTGTTTCTTTAGCCGAAGACCTCCATGAGCTACCGAGAGGAACAAGACACCATGGGCTTGGTGCAGGTGCCGGCCACCGCGCTGTGGGGTGCGCAGACGCAACGTTCTCTGCAGAATTTCAGAATTTCCAGCGAACTTATGCCGATCTCATTACTTCACGCGCTAGCGCTGGTAAAGCGAGCCGCGGCGAGCGTAAATCGCGATCTGGGTCTGCTCGATGCGAATAGTGCCACTGCCATTATTCAAGCTGCCGATGAGGTGCTCGCAGGTTGTCATGACGCGGAATTCCCCCTCATTGTGTGGCAGACGGGCTCCGGAACGCAGACCAATATGAATATGAATGAGGTGCTGGCGAACCGCGCCTCCGAATTGCTCGGCGGCGGACGGGGCATCGAATGCAAAATTCATCCCAATGATGATGTGAACAAGGGACAGTCGTCCAATGATGTTTTTCCGTCAGCCATGCACGTGGCGGCGACGCGCTCTATTAATCATCAGTTGAAGCCCGCCATTCGCGCGCTACGGCAGACTCTTGCCGCCAAAGCGGAAGAGTTTTCCGGTATCGTCAAAATCGGCCGCACCCATTTGCAGGATGCGACACCGCTGACACTGGGACAGGAATTCTCAGGGTATGTTTCGCAACTGGATCATGGATTGGCGCACGTGGACGCATCGCTTCCGCATTTGTATGAACTGGCCATGGGCGGCACGGCTGTGGGTACCGGCTTGAATACTCATCCCGAATTCGCTGTCCGGACAGCAGCGGAATTGGCAAGATTGACGGAATTGCCATTTATCACGGCATTCAATAAGTTTGAAGCACTCGCCGCCAACGACGCGCTGGTTCATGCACACGGCGCACTGAAAACGCTGGCGGCATCCTTGATGAAAATCGCCAACGACATCCGCTGGCTTGCTTCCGGACCCCGCTGCGGCATCGGCGAACTACAAATCCCCGAAAACGAACCAGGCAGTTCCATTATGCCGGGCAAGGTAAACCCCACTCAATCGGAGGCGGTAACCATGCTATGTTGCCAGGTGATGGGCAACGATGTGGCGATTAACATGGGTGGAGCAATGGGAAATTTCGAGCTTAATGTCATGAAGCCGCTGATTATTTACAATTTCCTGCAAAGTGTGCGCCTGCTTTCGGATGGAATGATGAGTTTCAACGATCATTGCGCGAGTGGAATAACCGCCAATGTTGAACACATTGATGAGTTGATGCGTAATTCTTTGATGCTGGTGACAGCGCTTGCTCCCCACACCGGTTACAGCAAGGCCGCGGAGATTGCCAAGAAGGCACACCGTGAGGGCACCACGCTAAAAGAAGCCGCAATTGCGTCGGGCCATGTTACAGCGGATCAATACGAAACGTGGGTCAAGCCGGAGGATATGACCGAAAGCAGGTAACAAAA
>JBKJYB010000378.1:0-4619 GCA_046716045.1 Nitrosospira sp. | reverse complement strand
GTTTGCGGTCCCATCAATGCAATGTTCGGACCAAGATCGATGCCAAATTTTTCAAGATTGCCTCGGGTGCGCGGATGCACCGGAAAAAACAATGGCAGTTCGGTTGCAATTTCCATAAGCGCTCCACCAATGCGCGACATCATCCCGACGTTATCCACATTGCTCGGCCGGTGTAGCGTAATCACCCCATACTGCCCGCCATTAGCGGTGTGAGCGGCCTTCAGGGTACCTGTTTCAAACATCGAAGTATCGGCATTAGCCAGCTTTTCTACCTGATACAGCAAATTATCTACCATCACGTGCCCAACGTAATGTATCGCGGAATCTTCCTTGCCCTCACGCTTTAAGTGCGCAACGGCGCTGGGCTCGGTCACAAAAAACCAATCCGAAATACTATCGGTAACCATGCGGTTGATCTCTTCCGGCATGGTCATATCGCCACTGCGCAAACCGGCTTCAACATGGGCCACCGGGATATTCAGCTTCTTTGCAACAATCGAGCAGGCCAGAGTAGAATTCACATCGCCCACCACCAGTACAGCATCAGGCCGATCGGTCTGGCACAACTCCTCAAAAGCCACCATGATCTTGGCCGTCTGCTGCGAATGACTGCCCCCACCGGCCGCCATGAAGACATCCGGCTCGGGAATGCCCAGCTCCTCAAAAAACACATCATTCATCTCCCGGTCGTAATGCTGCCCGGTATGGATAATTTTGAATGCCAGGCCGCCATGGGCTTGCAAAGCGCGCACTATCGGAGCAATTTTCATAAAATTGGGACGAGCTCCAGCAACCAGATACATTTCTTGCATATTTTGCTCTATCTCTCTCACTGTACGGCGCCACACTGGAGCCCGTACGTCCATGAATCCCCGCTGCCAAAACAACTTCCACCTGAAATGGTACCAGAAGTGCAAGCAAGGCTGGCATAATCTATGCTGATCTCATCTCCATAATCACCTCGTTAATATCAATGCCGGACAAGTGACATGAGCGCTGGGTAAATCTCTCGCTTGCAAAAAAAGTTATTTTTTCATAAGACGCGAGCGGGGAAACTACGATGCTTTTACTATCCTCTTCCGCGGCTAAATATATCGAAGGTCCAGTATAGTTCATGTTAATTAAACTTTTCGTAGTTCAATCCGTTAAGGACTCTTAACCTGTTTAACCTGTAAAACGGCGTACCCCGTGAAAGCGGGCGACGCAAAGTCATCGGTCTAAAGGGCATTAGCCCCAAGGCGCAGGACTGCCAGATAAGCTATGCATCTCAACCACTTAAGTGTGATATTGAGTATATTTAGTGAGCAAAGCCAAATCAGCGCGGATTCGTTTCCCATCCCGTTGATTAGTATTGTTCGATGCAGGCGTATTCACGCAGTTCCGCTCTCAGGCTACGAGGAGGAGGAAAACCAGCAAACATATCTCAAGCCAGCCGATTTTTCGGCCATCCCGTGCCCATATACTTTCAGTTAAACATTTCTGGTTCGTGTTGCGTCATCAACGCACGAATCTATTTCCCCATCGCTGTTTTGCCAGGCCTATAGGATTCGCGCCAGCCACCTGCAACGATTTAAGGCGAAGCGAATCCCCCGGAATGCGCAAATAATCCTTCACACTACCACCGAAAAGGTCAGATCAATGATCGTCACTAAAAAGTTTTTTGTTATCGCCGCCCTGTTCTTCGTCCAGCAATATGTTTACGCAGCGACTTACTACATCGACTCTACAATGGGCAACGACTCATGGTCCGGCAACCTCCCCACCCCGGCGGGTACTCCTTCTACCGATGGCCCCTGGCAGAGCCTGAATCGTCTTGCCAACGCGGCACTATCGCCAGGAGACGTGGTTGAGCTCCATTGTGGGAGTAGGTGGACTCAAACACTTCGACTCAAAAACTCCGGCACCTCCGATCGACCGATCATTATCCGGTCGGCGTCTTCTACGTGCAACATCCAACCGTCTATTGATGGTAGCCAGAGCATCGACGCGCACAGTTGGATTCCCCACGACAACGCCATTCACAAGGCTTCATGGCCTACCCAGAAGTTTCAGAATGGTTCTCTTGCTTCAGGAGTAGCAAATTGGACTTCTTGGTCGGCGGCGGCGGATCAGAAACTTAGTCATGAAACCAGCTGTCCGGATTCATCGAGCGGTTGCGCCACGTTCACCAGTAGCGTGAAGGGAGGCGGCAGCATTGCCATCAGTAACGACTTCCTGATGGAGGGGGGTATTAACTATAGTGGCAAGCTTTCGTTACGAATTCCAGCGGGGATCAAGGTTAAAGTACTGGTCAGGCGCGGCAGCCCGCCTTACGAGGCAATATCCGCGGTGCAATGGATAACGGGAACCAACGCATGGCAAAAAGTCAGCTTCGCCTTCACCCCTCGTTCCACCGTAGCCAATGCAAGACTCGATATAGAAGTTGCCCCTGCGGGAGTCATTCACTTCAAAGATGCGAGCCTCACATCGGCTTTTGCTAACCCTCTTGGCGCATGGATAGGCGATCTGCCCTTGCTACCGGCATACCATCCCAATCGTGGGCACAACACTAACCGCCCCAATTCCGTTTATGCCAGCGCAGCGGCGGACGGCAACGCCGTGCCCATTAACAACGGTGGTATCGGAAGTACCTATCTCGACATTGATTCCAATCTCAAACTGCCGCAAGGAACCACGCCCAGACCGGGCAACCGGCTTCGCATTCGCACCGCCCCATGGCACGTCGACGAGGCAACCGTTACCAAGGTTCAAGACAATCGGCTTTACTTTGAGCCAGCTACGCGCTATCAGATTCAAGCGGGGCAGGGGTATTTTTTGCTCGGTGAGTTAGGCATGCTGGACTCGCCCGGTGAATGGCTTTACGATTCGAGCACAGAATCTGCTTACGCCTGGGCACCTGACAGCAACGCTCCACTCGGTCAGATTCGTGTGAGTGTACTGGAAAAAGGTGTCGACCTCTCGGAACGATCTAATATCATCATTGAAGGTATACACATACGTCATACCGGGCTGGGGGTCGATCTCACCAAGGCGCAGAACATCAGCCTGAATTCTGTCAATATCGTAAACACAGTACGCGAGGGTATATTGGCTTATTTGGGAAAAAATATCAGTATCACGGCAAGTCGATTGTATCGAACTGGAGGTGATGCTATTTCGGCTAACGGTACCAATACGGGTACCAATACACTGAATGTAAAGGATAACGATATCACAGAGAGCGCGGTTACCATTGATGCTGACCGCGTTTGGAGCCTTCCCGGAACCACTTATGCAGCAATTTTTACGGGTCAATATGCTAGCGTCACGGGTAACCGCATTAAATTTTCCGCCAGCAACGGGATTTGGGTACAAGCTAACGGGGTTATTTCCAACGGAATTATCGAAAGTAACGCAGTCTCACATGCTTGTCTTCAAACCAATGACTGCGGCGCGATTTATGTTCACCATTCCTCACCAAACACGCGCATTGCTTCCAATTTGGTTGAACGACTCAGCGGTAACGTTGACGGAGTATTGCCTTCCCAAACTGCTTCTCACGCTATCGGAATTTATCTCGATGATTACGCCACCAATATGGAGGTTACAAATAACACCGTGGCATGGGCTGACTATGGCATACAGGTGCACAATGCCCATTCTAATCAGATCGACGGGAATTTGCTACACGGCAACCGCAACAGCCAGCTCTGGTTTCAGGAAAATAGAAACAAGATGGCCTCAACGGGAGATGTCCATGATAATAAGGCGTCCAGAAACCGCTTCTTTCCGACCACGTCGACTCCCGCTGTAACCATAACAGGAGAAATTGGTAGCCTGACCCACTTTGGTGTACTTTCAGAAAATCGCTATTCCACCCTGTTCAGTAAACGCGTGGTAAGCGAATCCTGGCCGACACGTAACCTTACCTATACTCTGGCTGAATGGGTAGGTGTTCCGGGTGATGAATCACGTTTACCACAAGACGTCGGGTCTTCACAGCTTGTACAAGAAGGCTACTCCACTTATCTGGCTGCGGGTGGAAACATTGTTCCTAATGGAGGATTAACAGATGGCAAGGCCGGATGGTCATCCTGGAACGAAACGGCACCCTTTTCAACGAGGATCTACGAAACCTGCTCTTTCGGTCCATGCCTGCGAATCACTGCCGGTGGGAGCAAGACCCTCGCCCATACACCGAATTTTTCGGTCGAATCCGGTCGTGCCTATCGCGTCAGCTTCGACGCCAGAACGGATACCGATGGGCAATTCATCGCCCCCCTCGTTCGCCGCGGCGGCCCCACTCCGCTCTATGAGCGCTTGATGCCAGCCTCCGAAGGCTTCGCCAGCAGCACAGAATGGCGCCGCTATGCTTTTGTCTTTACCGCTGCGAAGATGGTCAATGCGGGCGACCCCACAACCGGCGACTTGGGAGCGCGGCTGGACTTCGAGAACATCCTTCCTGGTCAAATGCTTTGGATCGCCAATATGGAGATCGTCCCGCTCCTGGCAGTTGAAGATACATTACGCACTCAACTTATTACCAATCCGGATCGAATCACGCAATCTCTTGAATGTCCGGATCAAGAGACTGCACCTGAATTCTGTGATCGTTATCATGTGTTTCCGGAAGGCACTCC